>CANHJV010000006.1 GCA_947461225.1 Gemmatimonadota bacterium
ACTGAGCCGTCGGAGCGCCTCGTCCGACTTCGCGCTCAGGCACAGCAATTGTGGCCGCGCGGCCGGCATACTCGGTGTCGCCGACACGTGCGCTGGCGCCTCCACGACCACGTGCGCGTTCGTCCCGCTGAAGCCGAAGGCGCTGATGCCGGCACGCGACGCCCGGGAGCGAACGGGCCACGGACGCGCCGTCGTCACGATGTCGATGCCGGATTCCTGCCAGGCAACGTGTGGGTTGAGCTGCGTGACATGGCGATGCGCCGGAATCTGCCCGTGCGCGAAGGCGAGCAGCACTTTCGCCAGCGCCGCCATCCCGGCCGCTGGTTCGAGATGGCCGATGTTGGTTTTTACCGACCCTACCAGCAGCGGATTCTCGCGCCCTCGTGTCGCACCGTACGTCGCGGAGAGCGCGTCGATCTCGATCGGGTCGCCGAGCGCGGTACCCGTGCCATGTGCTTCCACATAATCCACGGCGTCGGGGGTGAGCCCGGCTTGCGACAGCGCTCGCTGCATCACGGCTTGCTGCGCGGGTCCACTCGGCACCGTGAGTCCGCCGCTCGGTCCATCCTGATTCACCGCCGAACCGCGAATCACTCCGAGGATCCGGTCGCCGGCGTCCTGCGCGGCGGACAGCCGCTTGAGCACCACCACGCCGCACCCCTCCCCACGGGCATAGCCGTCCGCGCGGGCGTCAAACGTTTTGCACCACCCATCAGGGGAGAGCATGTGCGCCTGCGCAAACGAAGTCATGACGTCCGGCGAAAGCATCAGGTGCACGCCGCCGACGATGGCTTGCTCGCACTCCGCTGCTCGCAGCGACTGACAGGCAATGTGCAGCGCTACCAGCGACGATGAACACGCCGTGTCGATGGCCAGCGATGGCCCGCGCAATCCAAGCAGGAACGACAGCCGTCCCGGAATCATATTGAGCGCGCTTCCGGTGCCGGCGTACGGACCGAGCAGGTCCATGTTCGCACCGATGCGCAGGGCATGGTCGAAGCAGGTCACGCCGACGAAGACACCCGTCGCGGAGCCGTACAGCGATGTTGGCGCGATACCGGCGTGTTCGAGCGCATGCCATGCGGTTTCGAGCAGCAGGCGTTGCTGCGGATCCATCGTGCGCGCTTCGCGTGGAGAAATGCCGAAGAAGGTGGCGTCGAACGTATCGATCGTCGGCAAAAAGCCGCCGCGTCGTACACGACTCGTTCCCCGTCGTGCCGGTGCGGTCGCGGGCGACTCGTCGATGGTCCAGCGGGCGCGCGGAACGTCGCACGTTCCATCGGTCGCGTTATCCAGCAGCGTCCAGTACGCCGATGGCGAATCCGCTCCGCCCGGAAATCGACAGCCTAATCCGACAATCGCGATTGGCTCGACCGTATCGGGTCCGACCCGTGCACGCAGCGCGACGAGCTCCTCGCGCTGACGCACAATCTCATCAAGGGCACGTCGCAGCAGAGCGTCGGTGCTCATGCGTCGGCCTCACGGGAATCGAGCGCCAGGCGCAGGAGCGTCTCGATGTCGTCGTCGCCCGTGGCTGGTGGAGACGCGATGACCGCAGGGGCGGTCGGCAACAGTGTGAGCAGATGGTCGACCAGCGCTTCGAGTGTCGGATGCGTGAACAGCACCGTCGTTTTCAGCGCGACGCCGAAGTCCCGCTCGAGATGATCTTTGAGTTCGAGCGCCAGAATGGAATCGAGCCCGAAATCGAACAGCGGTTGGCGCGGCGGAATCGGGTCGTGGTCCGGGCGTTTGAGTGTGACGTGAATGGCGTGGGCGAGATGCGCGAACAGCGGTGCGCGTCGTTCGGCGTCGGGAAGCGTCGCGAGCGATGCAGCGAGTGCGGTGGGCGTCTGTGCGGGCGTCTGTGCGGGCATCTGCACCGGCATCTGCACCGGCATCTGTACCGGCATCTGTACCGGCATCTGCACCGGCGCCGCGGTGGGACTCCCCGAGCGTGCGGCGGCCGGCGTGCTTGCCGCCGCCGCGGCCAGCGTTTGCAATAGCCCCAAACGCGCCGCGAGCGGATCTGACGTGAGCAGCTGCGGCCAGTGCACATCGGCAACGACACATGGTGTCGCCGCCGCGCCGGCTACCCGCAGCAGGACATCCATGCCACGGTCGTGCGAGAGGGCGCGGATGCCCATCGTCGCCAAGCGCGCATGTGCCGCGCGGCCGTACGTGGTTGAAGCGTGGCCGGCACCGGCCCACGGGCCCCAGTTCACACTGTGCGCGTCGATCCCCGCCGCGCGCGCCTCGATGGCGAGCCCGTCGAGGAACGCGTTCGCGGCGGCATAGCTCGCCTGCCCGGGAGCCGGTAGCAGCGACGAGACCGATGAGAAAAACACGAGGAGCCTCACGCCGTGCTGTTCGGCAAGCTGACGCAGATGCCATCCGCCGGTGACCTTGGGTTCCAGCACACGGGCGATGCGATCGGGGTCCTGTGCCGACAGGAGCGCATCATCGAGTACACCAGCCAGATGATAGATGGCGCCGATGGCTCGGGACGCCGCCGCTCGTGCGGTGAAGATCTCGTCGAGTGCGGGGCGGTCGGCGACATTCGCGGCGTGCACCGTCACGGTCGCCTGGAGCGCTTGCGCCCGTGCCGTCAGCGCCTCGAAGGCGGCGTTCTCCATCGGCCGACGGCCGATGAGGGCGATATCGCGCACGCCCTCATCCAATAACCGATGCGCGAGCGCGAGGCCAAGTCCACCGGTGCCGCCGGTGATGAGTACGCCCCCCGACGCGATGGCGTCGACGGCACGACCCGCGGGGGACGCCGTGCGCACGAGGCGTGGTACGAACCGCGTACCGTCACGGATCGCCACCATATCCTCATCCGGCGGAGCGATCAGCGCGTGCACCACTGCCTCGGCTTGTGCGGCCAGCGACATCGCCGGATCAAGGTCGAGCAACAGTCCCAAACGCCCCGGGCGCTCCACCTGGAGCGCACGCCCGACTCCCCAGATCGCGCTCCCGGCAGGCGACACCCGATCCTGTGGCCCCATCGCGATGGCGCCCCGCGTGACGAACACCACCGGCGCCACCGCATCGCGTGCCGTCGCGATCGCGTCGCCGATCAGACGGTGCGCGGCGGTGGACACCTCATCCCCGCTCGCATGCGCGACGGCACGCAGATCGACCGTCATGGCGTCCGCGTCGTGTGTGGAGGTGAGTCCCCGCGCGGCGCACATGGTCCGCACGGCCGTCGCCAGCGCATCGTCTGGCGTATGGGAAAGCACGCGCACGCGCCCGCCGAGTGGCGAGCGGGTGCCCGACGCGGCTTCCCACGTGCGCGTATAACAGAGCGCGGCCGGCGAATGGCTCGCCGCGAGTTGACGCAACCGGTCGAGATGCTGCAAGGACTCGAGGACGCGTGCCGCAGGCGGACCGAAATCGAGCAGACAGGCGATCTCGTTCACGCCGATCGCCTCCAGACGCTGCACGAGCGGCAAACAGGATTCCGGTGTGCCGATCAGGCCGCGGGATGACGCAAAACGATCGTACAAAAAGTTGACGAACTCGGCGCGGTCGGCCGGTGCCAGCGCGGCGAGATCCACCTGCTGTCCGCGGCTTTGTGCGAGCCCCTTGAGCAAGCCGATGTTGTCGTTGATGTACGCACAGAACGGCGCGCGCGCCTCTTCACGAATCGTGGCGTCCTCGTCACCGATGAACGTGTGGATCATGACCGTCACCTGCCCCGCCGCCGGATCGAATCCGGCCGCGGCCCGCGCAGCCCGATAGCGCATGATCTTGCTGGCAAGCGCGTCCACGTCTTGATCGAGCAGGTGCGTGAGCAGATTCACCCCTGCCGTTCCCGCGCGCTCAAACGAATCGGGGTTCGCCGCTGCCGTAACCCACACCGGACACTCGGCTTGGACCGGCCGCGGCAACGGGCGAACCGAGACCTCCTGACCGACGCCGTTGGTCCCGACAAACGGTTCCCCACGCCACAGCGCCCGCACGGTGTCGAGCGTGCGATACAGCTGCGCCTGGCGATCGGCATAGTGCGTGGGCGCCAGGACGAAATCATCCGGATGCCATCCCGCCGCCAACGAAATGCCGGCGCGTCCATTCGACAGATTGTCGACGATCGACCAGTCTTCGACGATGCGCAGCGGCTGATGCAGCGGTGCCACCACGCTGCCGGCCTGCAGGCGCACACGCGTCGTGCACATCGCCAGCGCCGCGTGGAGCACCGCCGGCGAGGGATACGCGCCGCCCAGCGTCGTAAAGTGACGTTCGGGGAGCCAGACGCTGCTGAATCCGTTCGCATCCACGTATCGCGCCACGTCGAGGAGGAGACGATACCCGTCACCCGACGCGGCTTCCGCACTCGCCGCGAAAAACATCACGCCGAATCGGAGGGCCCCCGCTGGCGTGTGCGCTGCCGGTGTTGTTGCGATCGCGGTCGTTGCCGTCGACGGGGCGACTGGTGCGGTCGCCACGGTCGCCACGGTCGGCACAGATCCCGGCAACCAATGCGGCACCGGTTCGAACGGATACGTCGGCGCGTCCGGGACACGACCGGCGTGTGGATACAACGCTCGCCAATCCACCGTCTCGCCCTGCATGAAACGCTGCGTGGCCACCTGCTCGGCCGGTGTGACGAGCGCCACGTCCCCCAGCACCGTGCCATGCGTGGCATCTGGCGAGGCGGTCGCGATCATTCCGCGCAGCAATGTCGCGGCCTCCGCAGCGCTCCGTGCCACGACTACGACCCGATGCGACCACGGATCACGCGTCGTACTCCACGCCTGTGACAGCGGCGCGAGGGGCGTCTCGGCGTGCCCGTTGAGCCACGTGATCATGCGCTCCACCAGTGTGCGCAGGGCGCGGGGCGTGCGCGCACTCAGCGGCAACACCCCGGTCGGTCCTCCGGTGCGTTCATCCGTCGGTGCCGGCGCTACACCTTCCACCACCACGTGCGCATTCGTGCCACCAAAGCCGAAGGCACTCACACCCGCCAAGCGACGCGGTGCCGGCGGCCACGGCTGCGCCGTCGTGGCAATCGTCAGCGAGGTGCCCAGATCGATGCGCGGATTCAGTGCGGTGAACTGCACCTGCGGAGGTACGACGCCGTGACGCATGGCGAGCACCACTTTGCAGAGGCCGGCGATGCCGGCCGCCGCTTCCAGGTGACCAATGTTCGCCTTAGTGGAACTGATGAAGCATGGTGCCGCGCGGTCTGCCGCGAACACCGCGCGCAGTGCCTGCACCTCGATCGGATCGCCGAGGGCGGTGCCCGTCCCGTGCGTCTCGACGAGCTGTAGTGCTTCGTCGGTCACGCCCGCTTGGGCCAGCGCCTCGCGGATGACCGCCGATTGCGATGGCCCATTCGGCGCGGTGAGACCGTGCGTGCGTCCGTCCTGATTCACCGCACTGCCGCGGAGGAGCGCCCACACCGTGTCGCCGTCCCGCTCCGCATCGCGCAGACGCTTCAGGACGAACACCAACGCGCCTTCGCCGCGCACGTAGCCATCCGCGGCCGCATCGAACGTGCGGCACCGGCGCTGCGGCGAGAGCATCCCCGCGCGCGTGAAGGCTGTGGTGAGATCGGGCGTGAGTACCACATTCACGCCGCCCACCAGCGCGATGTCACTGGTTCCGGCGCGAAGGCTTTCACACCCCTGATGCACGGCCACGAGCGACGACGAGCAGGCCGTATCGACGGCCCAGCTGGGACCGCGGAGATCGAAGAGATACGACAGCCGGTTCGCCACGATACTGGGCGCATTCCCGGTGGGGCCATGCGCTTCCGACGTGCCACCGCTCGCGGCCGCGAGCCGCACGTAATCACCGGCGCTGACGCCCATGAAGACGCCGGTGCGTGTACCCGCAAGCGACGACGGTGCCATGCCACCGCGCTCGAGCGCTTCCCAGGCGACTTCACACAGGAGCCGCTGCTGCGGATCCATCAGCCCCGCTTCGTGCGGGGAAATGCCGAAGCAGGCGGCATCGAAGCGCGCGACATCGGAGAGGTAGCCACCTTCGCCGAGGGTCGGCTCGCGCGGTGACGGCGGCATCGTGATCGCATCACGGCCGTCGCGAAGCAGCGCCCAGAAGGCCTCGGGCGAGTCGGCACCGGGTACGCGGCAGGCGAGGCCCACGATGGCGATCGGCTCATGGCGCGCATCGCGTGCCATCGCGTCGTTGGCGATCCGCTCCAGCGGGACACCACTCAGATGCGAGGCCAGCGCATCGATGGACGGATAGTCGTAGGCCACCGTGGCTGGGACTGCTCGACCGAGCCATTCCTGGAGTTCACCCGCCAGACCGACCGTCTGTACGGAATCGAGGCCGAACTGACTGAATGACGCACGTGGATCGATCGTGGAGGCCGCCCTTCCCGTGTGTCGCGCCAGACGCATCGTCAGCCATGCCACGATCTCGGTGTCCGACTGGCCGGCGGGTATGGACGCCGCCGACATCGACACGGGCGCCGTCCACTGCGTGACCACATCGAGTGCCCCCTGCACGAAATCCTGTCGGCATCGTTGCCGCTGCACTTTTCCACTCGAGGTGCGCGGCAGTGTGGTGGTGCGAACAAGCACCACCGATGCCGGCGTGACCTCGTACTCCTGTGTCACGGCTTCGCGTACGGCACTGACAATGGCCTCGTGATCGGCGCGCATGAGTTCGCGCGGCAGTTCCACCACCACGACCAACGCTTCTTCGGTGTCGCGCTCGATGCCGAAGGCGATACAGTGATCACCGAGCAGCCCCGCGTACGCGGCGCCTGCACTGGCCTCGATGTCCTGCGGGTACAGATTGCGTCCGCGGATGATGATCAGATCTTTGCGACGGCCCGTGATGAAGAGCTGGCCGTCGGCGAGCAGTCCGAGATCACCCGTGCGATAGTAGTCGGCCCCGTCATCGTCATGCAGTCGCGCTCCGAACACGTCGGCCGTGGCCTCGGCGTTGTTCCAATAACCCTGCGCGATGCTTGGGCTGGACACCCAGACTTCCCCTTCGGTGCCATCGGCGCAGGCGCGGCGCGTGTCCGGATCGACGATGCGGACGCGTGCACGATTCCAGCCGTGTCCACAGCTCACTAATTCGCGGCCATCGTGCACATGGAACTTCGGCGCGGTGCCGGCCCCTTGAATCGACACGAGCAGTACCGTCTCGGCCATGCCATAGCACGGCTGTATCTGCTCCGCGCGCAGCCCGCTGATCGCGAACGCGTCCGCAAACCGACGGACGGTCTCGGCCCGCACTGGCTCTGCGCCGTTGTACGCCATCGTCCACGAAGAGAGGTCCAGCGCCGCGCGCTCTTCCGCGGTTAAGCGTGCGAGACACAACTCGTACGCGGAGTTGGGTGCACCAGAAATCGTACCGCGGTACGTCGACACGGCCTGCAGCCACCGGTGTGGACGTTGCAGGAAGGCGGCGGGCGCCATCAGGACGCAGCTGGCCCCGTTATACAGCGTTGACAGCACCTGACCGATGAGTCCCATGTCGTGGAACACCGGCAACCATCCGACGAAGACGGAGGCGTCGTTCATGCTGAACGCCTGTCGGATCGTTTCGAGGTTGTGCAGCAGATTGGCGTGTGACACCATCACGCCCTTCGGCGAGCCGGTGGAACCGGACGTGTACTGCAGAAAGGCGAGATCGTGTCCGACGAGCGGGCGCGGCGAGCACGTACCCGTCATCCCGGCCGCGACGTTGACCACGGGAAGTGGTCGGCCGCGGATCGCGAAGGACGGCAGGGACGCACCGACACTCGCCGTGGTGAGTACACAGATCGCATCGGCATCCTCGATGATGCGATCGATGCGCTCCGCGCCCCGGTTCCGACGCGGCGGGTACGCCGGCACGGCCACGACGCCGGCGTACAGGCAGCCGACGAAGGCGCGGAGGAAGTCGATGCCCGGCGGAAAAAGCAGGAGGGCCCGATCGCCCGGCGCGGCATGGCGGGTCAGGTGTGCGGCGATCGCGCGTGCATCGCGATCGAGCTCGGCATACGTACACCAGTCCGATTCGACCTCCCCATGCTCGAGGAAGGTCATACACCGCTTGTCGGGTGTCTGTCGCACGTGCTGCAAGAATGTGTCGACCAGCGTCGCCACCTCGCGCGGGCTACTCATGAGGCGGCGGCGCGAAAAAACGTATCGTTCGTGACCCGATCATTGCGCAGCGTTGTGTCCATGCGGAAACACGCATCATCATCGAACGTGATCGCGGCCGGCAGTCCTTCCACGAGTTGGTACGCTGCCCGTGTGGTGTGCACCAGTCGATCGGCCATGCCGTCCGCGTGCAGGAGAAACAGGGCCATCCCATCCGTCGTCACGGTGAGCTCACGGCCCGTGCTACGCCCCCGATAGTGTCCGGCACAACGGAGCAGCGTGGCCGCGGGTGGTATGACTGGATGGAACGTCGGGGCACCCACGTCAGCCATCACCTGCTGCTGCAGTCGCGCCCACGCACCATCACCGACCATACGCGTCGTCCGTGTGCCGGGCCACAGGTCGAGGAGGCTCGCGATCATGTCGGTCTGCCGGGCATAGAAGGCGCACAGCAACGCGTGGCCCTTGTCGTGGGCGTCTGCTCCCGGACGGTGGGCGATGCCGAACGGCGTGTGGGCCAACAGACTGTGCATCGCAAAGGCCCACTGAGACCCACGGCGTTCGCCAACGGCGCGAAGCTGCTCCTCGACGCTGGGGTACGTCAGCTGCACGAGCGTGGGGGCGAACGGTTGGAGCAGGTCGGCGATGGTGCCCACCACTTGTCGCATGCGCTCGAGCGGCGTTTCCATCGCCACCATCAACCCGACCGACAGATTCAGCAGCGTGCCGTCGAGGACCAGCACGTCCAGCGCCGGGGGGTGCAGCAGGGCGCGCCACCCAGTGAGTAACGTGTGGTCCAGCCGGTCGGGACCATGGGCCAGCAGGTCGTGCAAATGCGAGAAGTGGAAGACCGGATGCTGCGCCTCGCGCTCGTGAAACCAGCGGGCGCGTGATCCGGCCGCCTCCCAGTGGAGGGCCAGCCGCTGCGCGATGACCGACTTTCCGGTGCCCGGTACGCCATCGATCAAGATCAAATGCATCTACGGCTTGCTCCCGGCGGACCGACTAGCGCTGAGTTGACGTTATTGATGAGTCCGTTGTACTTTAGCTAGGAATACGCGTCTTTGCCGGATTAGCCCCAACTCCGGCACGCGCGTCCCTCGACACTCTCTGGAGTCCTCATGACCGACTCGCACGCCGCCGCCAACAACATCGTCAGCAAGTACACGCTGTATGCCGCTGGTGCGGGTCTGGTACCCATCCCGGTGGTTGATCTGGCGGCCTTGGCCGCGGTCAACTTGGCCATGCTCCAGGACATCGCGAAGCATTTCGGCGCCGAGTTCACGGATGAATGGGGGAAGAGCACCGTCGCCGCGCTGCTGGGCGGGCTGACGGCCACGACGTTGGCGAAGTCGCGTGGTGCCATGCACTTTCTCCGCGTGATTCCGATCGTCGGGCACGCCCTCGCGTCGGTCTCGATGTCGATTTTCGGTTCGGCGGCCACCTATGCGTTGGGTCGCGTGTTCGTGGCCCACTTCGCCGGGGGCGGCACGATGCTCTCTTTTGACGTGGAGAAGGCAAAGCACTCGGCGTCGGAGCAGTACGCGAAGGGCAAGGGCGCCGTGTCACGCCAGATCGCCAAGGGCAAGAGCCTGTTCTCGAAGGACGAGGCTGAGGTCGCGGTCGTCGCGGACGACGCCATGCCCGCCGAACTCGTGGCAACGCCAGCCTGAGTGCGAGGCACCCTGCGCACCGGATGACCTAAACGCCCCGCTACGGACTATCCGTGGCGGGGCGTTTCGCATGCGGGAAGGGCGATGGTCGCGACATGGTCCACGATCTCGCGAATGCGATGAAGGTGCCACGTGTCGGCCGTGGGGGCCCTGAGACCCTGGTCGGGCATCAGGCGTCGTGCCACCGCCGTGTGCCCGGCCTCGTCGACCTCCTCGATCGCCACGTCGCGCGGATCGACGCTGAGCCCAACGCCAAGCGCTTTTAGGACGGCTTCTTTGCCGGTCCAGGCCGTGAGGAATCGCTCGCGCTGTTCGGCGGGAGGCCGTGCCTCGATCGCGATCCGTTCCGCGTCGGTGCATGCGATGCGCAGCAGTGCGCCAAAATCCGCCAACGGACGCGTCAGGAGCTCCACGTCGATGCCCACGGGCCCGAGTGGCCGCAAGGCGGCTATGACGACCTCCCCAGCATGACTGAGTGAGCATCCGGCCGACTGGTGCTCGGGGAGGTACGGGGCCCCAAGGGGCGTGCGCAGTAATTGCACGCCGGTCGGCGTCGCCCCACTCCACTCGGCGACGAGCGATCGAAGCACGTCACGCGCGGCCACATACGAGGCGCGCACGGAGGTCATGGGTACCGCGTGCGCGTGGGCAATCTCGTGGTCGGCAAGACGTGACTGCCACGCACCATTCAGCATTCCATCATCTGGCGTCACCCGGCGCCATCGCCAGAGCACACCCGAGGTTGTCCCCCCGCCACCCATCGGGGGCGTCCCGCTCGTCACCGGGAGAGTTGCACCCCGATCATCAGTTTGCCGAATGTCTTGCGCACGGGATCGATCAGGTCGGAGTCATAGCGCTGGTTGTACACGGCGTTCAGTGACACGCCCGAGCCGATCCGGCCGCTGAGCGTCACCGTGGACGCACGCAGCCGACGTCCCGAGATCTCGGTCCAGAGCAGGTTCTGCGACAGACCAATGGAGGGGGCGAGCTGGACGGCGAACGACTCGTAGAAACCAACGCCGAATCCGACTGCCGTCACGGTCCCGTTGGCCGCGAGTTCTGCCTCCTCGCTGGCGTTCGCGTCGCTGTACGTCACCCCCGGTGCCACGAACAACTTCGCCCGTTTGGAGTTCACCAGCGAACGACCGAGACCGAGGTGCTGCGTGAACCGAAAGTCGATCTCTTGCGGGATATTTCGCTCAGCGAACGTCTGCGCGATCAGGCGATAGGTCGCATTGAGATCACGAACGGCGGTTATGGTGAGCAGCCGATCGTCTGCCGCGGCCGGATGCGGATCCTGTCGCTGGTAGTTGATCTGCAGGCCGACCTTCACCGACGATTTCGGTGTGGAGCGCCCCAGAGTCGCCCCGACGCTGATCCCGGTCATCGCGCCGGCATCGTCACGGACGACTTCCGATAGATGTTGCACGCCGACCTCCAACGTCCGGGCCCACCGCGCTTGGTGAGGCCGCGAGTGCCCGAGGGTCGGGACCGCGGCGAGCGCACTTTGCGCCTCGGCCTCGCTCGGGGAAATCGACGCGATGGCCGATCGGGCGAAGGTCAGTCGGCCGAGTGTTTCGGAAACGACGGTGACGGAATCGGCGGTTTCGGCGACGACGCGGCCCTGGAGGGCAGAGCCATCCTGCAGCTTCACGGTGGCGGTCGCCGTGGTGTCTCGGCCAGCCTGCGCGTGAAGGGGGGCGCTGGTGGCTGCGGCGAGCGCGACCGTGCAGAGCGCGCGGTAGAGGGCGTTTGGTATGGTCACGCGGGAAGCCTAAGTCAATGTGGCTCGCTTGACTAGTATTGTAGAGCTCGGTAAGTCCCTCACATGGCCTTCGTGGATTATTCGCAAAGCGACGCCGAGTCGACGGCGCTCGGAACCGGATCGGACGTCGCCGTGTTCGAGCGCCGCGAGTCCAACGTCCGCGGTTACTGCCGCAGCTTTCCCGCGGTGTTCTCCCGCGCCCGTGGCGCGACGATCTGGGATGAGCACGGACGCGCTTACGTCGATTTCTTCGCCGGGGCCGGCACGATCAACTACGGGCACAACGAGGCGCGGCTGAAGGCCGCCGTGATCGCACATCTGGCCGACGACGCCATCGTGCACTCCCTCGACCTGTACACGGTGGCCAAGCGCGACTTCCTCGAAGAATTCGAGCGAACGATTCTCGCGCCGCGTGGGCTCGACTACCGGATTCAGTTTCCGGGACCCACCGGCACGAACGCCGTGGAGTCGGCGCTCAAGCTCGCGCGCAAGATCACCGGCCGGCGCACGGTGGTGTCCTTCTCGCGAGGGTACCATGGCATGACGCTCGGCTCGCTGGCGCTGACCGCCAATCCGATGGCGCGGGCCGCGGCCGGTGTCCCGTTGCCGCACGTCCTGGTAGCCCCGTACGACCGCGCCGATGGGTGCACGACGGAGGAGACGCTGGCGACGTTGGCGGCGCTGCTCGACGCGGCTGCGCAGCGCAACGATCCCATCGCCGCCCTCGTGCTCGAATGCGTGCAGGGGGAGGGCGGTATCAATGTGGCCTCGCCGGAGTGGCTGCGTGAGGTGGCCGCCCTCGCGGCCGCCCGGGGGATTCTCTTGGTGGTCGACGACATTCAGGCGGGGTGTGGTCGGACGGGCACGTTTTTCAGCTTCGAGACGGCCGGCATTACGCCAGATATCGTGCTGGTCTCCAAAGCGATCGGCGGCATCGGCATGCCGATGGCGCTCGTGCTGATGAAGTCGCACCTCGACGTGTGGCAGCCAGGAGAGCACAACGGCACCTTTCGCGGCTTCAATCTCGCGTTCGTGGCAGCCACCGCGGCGCTCCGCTGCTTCTGGCAGGATGATCAGCTCACGCAGGTCGTCGCCACCCGCGCGACGGAGATGCACACCGCCCTCCACGCGATCGTCACGGCACACCCGCACGTCGCGTTCTCCGTCCGCGGGCGTGGCATGATGCAGGGGCTCCATTGCCCCGATCCCGCTCTCGCCGCGCGCATTACGACCGCGGCGTGGACCCGAGGGCTGATCGCCGAACGCAGTGGCCCCGACGATGAAGTCGTGAAGCTGATGCCGCCCCTTACCATCACCGATGTCGAGCTCCGGCGGGGACTCGCGATTCTGCACGCCGCCGTCCTCGATGCACTGACGGTCTGATCACGTGCCTCTCCTCAACACACCCACGCGCCGGCACCCGTTGTCCCCGCGCGGCTCGCACACGACCACCGGACTGCTGGTCTTGCTGACGGTGCACCTCGCCGCCTGTAAGGGCCCTGTGTCGCCACCGCTCGAGCTCTCCGGCGATCAGATCGCGGTGGTGCGCACGGATACCGCCTGGACCGGCCCCGCGTTTGTGGGAACCATTGCATCGCAGCGCATCGCGCGGGTCCGTGCGGAGAGCCCGGGCACCCTGCTCTCGGTCTCCGTCGATCCGGGACAGTCGATTGCCGCTGGGACCGTGCTGGCCACCTTCGACGATCGCGGCGTCCGCGACCAGCTGCAGGTGGCACGCTCGGCGGTGACGCAGGCCGACGCCGTGCTCGCACAGAGCACGCGGGAATTGGAGCGCGTACGCGCCCTGATCGACATCGGCGCACTGGCGGTGCGTGATCGCGAGGTGGCGGAGCGGGCGATGCTCGCCGCACAGTCACAGCATACCGAAGTGCGCGCGCGACTGGCCACGGCGGAGTATCTGCTCCAGCGCACGGTGGTGCGGGCGCCGTTTGATGCCGTGGTCACCGAGCACAGCGCGCGGGCGGGCGATGTGGTCGCACCCGGCATGCCCTTGTTCACGCTTGCCGACCAGAACCGGCTTGGCATCGAAGCGTTGCTCTCGGTGGCGACCGCATCCACGGTGAACGTGGGCGCGATGGTGCAGGTGTCGCCGCTCGACGAGCCGTCAACGACACCGTCGCGGATCGCCCAGCCGTCCGCGTGGGCGCGCATCACCTGGATCTCCCGCATGGTCGACGTCCCGACGCGACAGGTGCGCGTCGGGATGTCGCTGCCCACCGATGGCGCGCGGTATCTGGTCGGACAGACCGTACACGGCCGCCTCGCCCTCGATGCGCGCGTCGGCCTGCGCGTACCGGAGCGCGCGATTGATCATGCCGGCGATACCACGATGGTGGCACGGATTCGCGCCGGGCGCATTGTGCGCACCGTCGTGACGCTGGGTCCTCGTGATGAGGAGACGCACCTCGTCGAGATTCTCGCCGGACTCGCACCGGGCGACTCGGTGGTCATCGGCGACGAACGTCGCACCGCCGATGGCGTCGCCGTCCGAACCCGCCGTGGGTTGTCCCGCACAGTGACATCCAACAACTGAGAGATTCTGTGTCGATGTACTGGATTTACGACCTCACGAACCTGCAGCTCGCCCTGCTGTCCTGCGGCGTGTGCGTCGTGTTCACATGGCTCGGTGTCGTGTTCGTTGGCAAGGCGGTTCGTCGGTATACGGAAGATCCCGGTAGCATCGGTGACTTCGTAGGACAGTATCTGTCCGTACTCGGCCTGTTCTTCGGTCTGATACTCGGACTGGTCGCCGTCGCGTCCTACGAAAATTACGGAGACGCCGAAACAGCCGTGAGCGTGGAAGCCAATCAGCTCGCCATCCTGTACCGCACGGTGAGCACATATCCGGAGCCATATCGCCAGAGCTTGCGGGGGGCGATGTTCGACTACGTCGACTACGTCATCGAGGACGCGTGGCCTGCGTATCGACGCGGACAGATCCCCGAGGGTGGACCGGCACGGGTGAGTGCGATTCAGGGGCGCCTGTTTTCCTTTCAGCCGGGTCGGGCGAGCGAGCAGCTGGTGCACGCGGAGGCGCTACGTCAGTTCGCCAGCTTTACTGAAGCCACGCGTAACCGGCTGGAGTTTGTGAACACGGGCTTGCCAAGCATGTTGTGGCTGATCGTGATCGTTGGTGCGGTCATGACGCTGGCGCTGCTCTGGTTCATCACCATCGATCATCTCTGGGTGCAACTCACCGCCTCAGGGGTGCTGGCGGTGTTCGTGGGGCTGATGATGTTTTTTATCGCCGCGATGGATCATCCCTTGCGCGGCGACTACAGTATCAGCCCCGATGCGTTGATCGAGCTGCGCGCGTCTATGCAGGCCAACACGCAAGACTGAGCGACGGGTAACGGTTACGCCGTTGGCGTGGCCGTTGGCGTGGCCGTTGGCGTGGCCCTGCGGCGGCGCAACGCCGCCAGCTGCGGCGTCACCACCGGAACGGTGAGCATGGTGCTGGCCACCGCCATGAGCAGGAATGCCGTGAACATCTCGGAGGTGATGATCTGCTTGTCGAGCAGCACACTGACGAAAATGATTTCGATCAATGCCTTGGTCTGCAGCAACCAGCCGACGATCGCGGCCTCGCCGCTGGGCCAGCGGAGCATCCGTCCGGCCAAGCGTATACCGGCGAGCTTACCAGTCACCGACGCCACGAGCAGGAGCGCGGCGACGAGCAGGACGGTCGTGCCGCCCATGCTCCACTGCGTTCTCAGGCCGGTGGACAAGAAAAAGACCGGCATCAGCACGAGCAGTACGTTGTGGCGGAGTCGATCCAGCTCTTCAACGCCGAACCACGATTTTTCCATGACGACGCCGGCGAGAAACGCGCCAACCATGAAGTGCAGGCCACACCAGTCTGCGCCGAAGCTGACGATCGCGAGCCAGATGATGGCGATGTACCAGCGGTCGGAGCGCGGCAGCCGCGGCATGAGGACGCGAAACGCGTAGCAGAGGGCCGTGTACGCGACCAGGAACAGCAGCTGTCGCTCAACACGATGCCAATCCATCAGAATCACCGCGAGGACGCCCCACAGCGCGATGTCATCGAGACTGGCGTAGCGCAAGACGCGCTGCCCCATCGAATCGCGCAGGATGCCCAGCTTTTCCATTAACAGTACGAGGATGGGCAGCGCGGTGACCGCGCACGCCATGCCGACGCCCACGACAAACTGCCACGATGCGGCCTTGGGCCCCATCCACCCCTGCTGGCGAATCAGCAGCAGGCCGGCCGCGGCGCCGAAGAGCAACGGGGTGCCGAGGGCGAATCCCGCGGTGATCACGCTTTCGCGGCGGTGCTGTTTGGCATCGTGCAGGTCGAGTTCAACGCCCGCGAGCATCACGAACAGCATGACCGCCCACCACGCGATGCCATTCAGTGATTGCACCACGGGCGGACTGAAGATCTTCGCGTAGTATTCCGGCACCACGGCGCCGAGCATCCCAGGACCGAGCAGTACACCGGTCAGAATCTGGACGACGACCAGCGGTGCGAAATATTCCGTTCGTGCCAAACGCCAAATGAGAAATGGAACGGAAAAAATCAGCACCATCGCGATCAGGAAGACTTCCGTGACGTTCATTCTTGGTCTCTCCTCCCCATCGGTGAATGACACGCTGCGAGATCGTCCGCCAGTGCCGAGTTCGCTAAAGTAATAGATGAGTCCGGCAGGACGCAGCCTGTGCGCTGCACCTAGCCAAGCACGTCAGCGCCACCGAGACTCCGTGGGGTATGCAATCCGAAGGGTGGGAGCCCCCCCGTACATCAGACCCGCGATTCACTCGCTGGCTCGCCATTGCCGCGATCGCGTTGATCGTGCCCAGCCTCGTGGGCTGGCTGTTCCGCATTCCGTGGCTTGTACAACCGTTCGACGCGTTTACACCTGCCCGCGTAGGTGGGACGGTGCTGATTACCGCCGGCGCGGCCGGCATGCTCGCGACGCTCTCGGGACGACGGACGCTGACGCGTCGTCTGGCCATCGTCTGTGGAGGGGCGGCAACGATCGCGCTGCTGCTGTTGGTGGACGTCGTCGGCTTTCTGGGCACTGACGGCGCTTCGGCAGCGGCCCGCGTGCCGCTGCATAGTTTGCTGGCCTCGCTGCTGCTGGGCACGGCGCTGTTGCAACGCAACGTATCCCATCAGCCCGGTAGCAAGGCACCGTCGCGGTGGGCGCCGGTGCTGGCCGGCGTGGGCACGATGTTGTTGGTGCTGGTGGTCTGGCGGGCGTTGGTGGCCCGCGAACAGGCGCAGACCCAGGATCGGGCGGCGATCGCTGCCGACGCGTTGGATCGGGCCGTGCAGCGGCAGTTTCTGGCCGTCGATCGGGCGCTCGGCCGGTCGGCTGCGTTTCTGGCTGGAGCTGGCCGCCTGAACGACGCGGCGTGGGCCACGACGTTCCCGCGGCTGATCAACGAAACGGAAGGGTTGGTCGGCATGGTGTGGTTGGATTCTGCCGGCACCGTCCTGCGCGCGGCGCCGTCGGCACCGCTGCCGCCCGATGTGCGCCGTCAGCTGCTCGACGTCGTGTCGCGGTGGTCTCACCAGGACCTCGCATCGGTGCGTGCTACGGAGCCGCTCGCTCGGTCCGCCCGGCAAATCGTCGCGTTGCACAACGCGCCATGGGGGATCGGGCTGTTGTATGCGATTGACGCACGGTCATCGGTGCCGTCGCACGGTCGCACGGTCGTGGTGGGTTTCGTAAACGAGGCCCAGTTGATCAGCGACTTCACTAACGATGTGCGCGGCGGCTTTGCGGTGGCGGTATTGCGTGGCGACTCCATCATCGCGGGTCGGGTCGCCGCCGCGTCGCCGGTGTACACGGCGCCACTGCTGTTGGGCGCGCGGCAGCTCACGGTGTCGGTTTCTCAGGCGCCCGAAACGTCGCGCTCTTCGCTCCCCGAACTCGTGTTACTGCTGGGGTTCTCGGTGGCGGTGCTGCTGTCGGTAACGATGTGGCAGCAGCACGCGATGTGGGCGCAGGCGAGCAGTGACGGGAGGGAGCGCATGCAGCGGGCGATCGAGCGAGCCACCGACGGGGTGTGGGAACTCGATATTGCGCGCCGTGGCATGCACCGCAGCCCAGCCTTAATGCGCTATCTCGGTATCGATCCGATGGTGCTCGAGGGCGGCGTCGATGCCTGGTCCGCACTGATCCATCCCGATGACCGTGCGGCGTATGCGCAAGCGCTCGACGCGCACGTGCGCGGTGGTACCGAGGCCTTCGAGTGCGAGTATCGATTGCGGGCCGGCGATGGATCATGGCACGAGCTCGTCGACCGCGGACGGGTCGTGGAACGCACGGCCGACGGCCGTCCGGTACGGGTGCTGGGTATCTCGGCCGACGTGACGGAACGGATGCTGGCGGACGCGTCACGAGAGGAAAGCGATCGGCGCTTTCGTGCCATGTTCGATACGGCAAACCAAGTGCAGCTGCTGCTCGACTACGACGGCGGCATTCTGGAAGCGAACCGAGCCGCTGGTGAATTGGCTGGGACGACCGCGGATGCACTGCAGGGTATGCGCTTCTGGCAGGCACCGTGGTGGACCGCGCATCCGCTCACCGGCGATCGGGTACAGGAGCGCTTCATGAAAGCGCGGGCCGGTGACACGAATCGCTTCGACGTGCAGGTTGATGGGCCACACGATCGGCCGGCATCGATCGACTTTTCGTTAAAGCCGATTCTCGATCATGAAAACCGGGTCGTGCAGGTGCTGGTGGAAGGTCGTGATCTCACGGTGCGCAAGCGAGCCGAAGAGTCATTGCGTGAGATCGGTGCGTTGACCACCATGGGACAGCTTGCCGCCCGCGTGGCCCATGAGATCAACAATCCGCTTGCGGGTATTCAGAATGCGTTCCTGCTCATTCGCGGGGCCATTCCCACCGATCATCCCCAATACCGGTTCGTGGGCGCGATCGAACGCGAAATCGCCCGCATTGCGGCGGTCACACGGCAGTTGTACGAAACGTACCGACCTGATCAGTCGATGATCGCGCAGTCGTCGGTGATCCTCGCCGTGACCGACGCCGTCAGTTTTCTCGAGCAGGTGAACCGGGTGCGACAGGTCAAGATCGTGACGGATCTGTCGCGCGCGCCCTCGCTCGTGCCGGTGCCCGATGCGCTGTTGCGACAAACGCTGTACAATCTCGTACAGAATGCGTTCGATGCCTCACCGCCGAGTGGCACCATCACCGTGACGACGATGGTGGAAGGAGACGAGTGCGTGCTCCGCGTCACGGATGAAGGGCCTGGTGTTCCTGACGCACTACGACAGCGCATCTTCGACCCGTTCTTCAGCACGAAAGATCGCACGGTCAAGACCAGTGGCATGGGTATCGGTCTCTCGCTGGTCAGACAGTCCGTTCACGCCGTGGGCGGCTCTATTGTCGTACATGATCGGCCACAAGGCGGCACTGCATTCGAAGTCCGCCTGCCGATGACCCCTTTGGATACTGGAGTGCTGCAATGAGTCGCGGACGAATTCTGATTGCCGATGACGAACCCACGTTTCTCAACTCGACTGCGGAATTGCTGCGACGGGAAGGGTTCACGGTCGATACGGTGGAGGACGCTGCGTCGGCACTGGATGCGATCTCGGCGGCAACATACGACTTGCTGATTACCGACCTGGAGATGCCAGGGAACGCCGATCTGGATCTGGTGCAGCAAGTCGCCCACCTGAGCGGTGGCCTGCCGATCATCATCATCACGGGCTTTCCCTCGGTGCGCTCGGCCGTGGCGTCGATTGAACTGCCGGTGGCGGCGTATCTGGTGAAGCCGGTGCACTTCCCGGAGCTGTTGAAGCGTGTGACGAGCGCGGTGGCGCGGTTTCGCTCGTATCAGGCCATGCACAGTGCCGAGGCTCGGCTGCGGGAATACCGGTCGCAGGTCGAGGCACAGCCGGTGGCGTCGGCGACACATGGGCAGGGCCTCGACACGTTTCTTGTGCTCACCCTACGCAATGTCATGGGATCGCTGACCGATCT
The DNA here is from genome assembly GCA_947461225.1 of Gemmatimonadota bacterium. GTDB lineage: Bacteria > Gemmatimonadota > Gemmatimonadetes > Gemmatimonadales > Gemmatimonadaceae > Gemmatimonas. The sequence continues at coordinate 19,514 of CANHJV010000006.1, forward strand.
CGAGCAGCTGGGGCGTGCGCTGGCTGGGCAACCAACGCTGCAACCGCACGCGTGTCAGCTCATCAATTGCCCACGTGGCGCGCAGTTGCAGGCGGCGGTGGAAGAGACGATCGCCGTGTTGGGGGAGACCAAGGGCGCCTTCAAGTCGAAGACACTGGGCGACCTTCGTCATCGGCTCGAGCTGCTCGTCAAGTTGGTGTAGCACGAACACGCGTCCGATGTGCACAGTTTGTGGAGTTCTGCACACGCCGGTGCGATCTGCGACACAATCGGTCACGGTTTACCCTTGCGTGGGTGGTCGGTGCGCACGATTATCCTAGTCGGGACATGACGCAGTAGCGGACACTCCGCCGCGCCGATATTCCGGGCAGCAGCACTGCAGGACGACATCTGGATCGCTCGATCGATCCAACCTTGACGACGGGATACCGATCCCGGAGTCGAAGGCGCGAAGTCTCGCTCTCTTATCCAGAGCAGGCATCGCGCTTTTTTGTTTTCCCGAGCCGTGATATGCAGCATGAGGGCACGGTGCTTCACCGCCGTGCCGGGTATGTCCACCACGGACACGGTGCCTCACGTGCCGGTCCATACGAGACTCCGCTTATGAGCAACATCGCTCTGTACGACGTCGATCCCTCAACGCAGGTCCGCCGCGCGCTGGCGTCACCGCGCTCTGCGGTTGCCCGCGCACGTCATCTTCACATTGCCGCTCAGGAGCGTGCGACGCCGTCATCCTCCAAGATGCGTATCCTCGTGGTCAGCGAGCGTGGGTCGTTCGTGGATGCCCTGCGCGTCATTGTGGAGGCCGATGGTCGTGATCTCCTGCATTCGGCCACGTCGGCTGGTGTGTGCGAGATGATTACCCGCGCAGAAATCACGGTGGTGATCGCCGACCAGCAGCTTCCTGGAGACGACGGCTTCCGTCTGCTCGACGAGTTGCACGAAGTGCACCCGACCTTGCTGACGGCGATGGCGACGGTGCCTGGGGCCACCAATGCCGCGATCAAGGCGTTCGAGCGTGGCGCCGCCGATTATCTCACGACGCCGGTGCAGCGCGACGATGTGATCGCCTTCCTGCGTCGTGCCGATGCCATGACGACGCTGCGTGCGGAGACGATGCCGGAGGCGGACGCCGAGGTGCGTGAATTCCGCGGCATGTACGGGTGCACAGCCGTGATGCGTGATGTGTTCAAGATGATCGCGCGCGTTGGACGGACCGACGTGACGGTGCTGGTGGGCGGCGAGAGCGGAACCGGCAAGGAATTGGTGGCGCGCGCGCTGCACGATGAAAGCGCCCGGCGCCACAAGCCGTTCATCGCGCTCAACTGTTCGGCGTTGCCTTCGGAACTGGTGGAGAGCGAGCTGTTCGGTCATACCCGCGGCGCCTTCACCGGCGCGGTGAAGGATCGTGGTGGCCTGTTCGAAGCGGCGCATGGTGGCACGCTGTTTCTCGACGAAATCGGCGATCTTGGCCCGTTGGCGCAGGCAAAGGTGTTGCGGGCGCTCGAAAGTGGCGAAGTGATGCGGGTGGGTGGCACGAAGACGACACGAGTGGATGTGCGCGTCATTGCCGCGACCAATCGACCGCTTGATGACATGGTGGCCGATGGCCGCTTCCGCGAGGACCTGCTCTATCGGCTCAAAGTGATCTCGCTGTCGCTGCCGCCGCTGCGCGACCGGACGTCTGACGTGCCGCTGCTCTCCGGTCACTTTCTGCATGTGTTCGCTGAACGTCATGGCTTGCCGGCGCGACGGCTCAGCGAGGAGGCGAGCGAGATTCTGCTCAACTACGATTGGCCCGGCAACGTGCGCGAGCTGCGCAACGTCATTGAAGGGGCCTTGGTGATGGCAGACGGCGTGGAGATCTGTCCGTGCGACCTGCCCACGAGTCTGACCGCGCAGCGTCCGCTGCGCGCGATGTCGATCATGGCGCAGTCGGCCGACCTGCCCTTCGTGGAAGCGCGGGAGCGTGCGCTGCGGGAGTTCGACCGTGCCTTCCTGGGAGCCGCACTGGCACGCAATGGCGGCAATATCGCCCGCACCGCGCGTGCGCTCGGACTGCATCGCCAGTCCTTGCAGAAGTTGCTGGCCCGTCGCGATCTGCGGCAGCCAGCGGACATGCAACGCGAGCTGTAATCGATCGCTGGACGCGCGCGATTCATGCGTGGCCACGATGCGTGGCCACGCATGTGTGACCGCATCGAAGTAAATGCCGAATCAGTAATTGAAATAAATATCCAATGAGTAATTGAAATAAATGTCCAATGAGTAATTGAATAAATGTCTGACGAGTAATTGATGAGGCGACGTTCACACATTCGTGCGATTATTCCGGTGCATCGTTCCCTGTTCAGACGGCCAATGCGGGCATAAGATTGGTTGGTCGCGCGTGTAGCGCGACCACCGTCGTTGAACCGCCGCGGGTGAATGATGGGGACTATACGAGGTCTAGGTGGGTCGATTCAGTTTGACAGATAGTGCCCTGCCATTGGTTGCGGATCGCTTCAAGGCGCTTTCAGAGCCCGCTCGCCTCGCCCTGCTCAGGGCGCTGCAGTCCGGCGAGCAGACTGTGAACCAGCTTGTCGCGTGCACCGGACTTGGGCAGGCGAACGTGTCTAAACATCTGCAGGTTCTCTATGCACACGGGCTCGTGAAGCGCCGCAAAAATGGGCTTTTCGTGCACTACGCGCTGGCCGACCGACAGATCCTGAAGTTGTGTGAGCTCATGTCCTCACGAGTCAACGATCACGCCACGGGGGGAGGCCGCGCCAAGGGCCGCGCTTCGATCGGCCGTGTCGATGATTCCGACGAAGTAGGCTGAGCACAGCCGACTCCGTCCGCTCGTGCGGATGGCCGCTGTTCGTGTGCGGCGTGGCTACGGCTGCTCGAACCACAGGAACAGGTGCCTATGCAGATCGAGTTCTCGGGTGCCGCCCAAGAAGTCACGGGCTCGTGCCACATTCTGCGCGTCGGCCAGCGCACCGTGCTCCTCGATTGCGGCTTATTTCAGGGCAAGCGTAGCGAAAGCCATGCGAAGAACGCCCGGCTCCCGCTGCCCGTCGACGACATCGACGCCGTGGTGCTCTCGCACGCCCACATCGACCACGCGGGTCGGCTGCCTTTCCTCGTGGCGCAGGGATACCAGAACACCATCTGGGCCACCGCGGCCACGCGCGACCTCTGCGCCCTCATGCTTGCAGACTCGGCGCATATCCAGGAAAAGGACGCCGACTTCCTGGAGCGGCACGGCCGACCGCACGCGGAACCGCTCTATCGTGTAGAGGATGCCACGCGCACGCTCGAGCTGATGATCGGGATGCCGTATCACAAGTGGTTCGAGGTCACCGATGGGGTGCGCGCCATGTACACGGAAGCGGGGCACATTCTCGGCAGCGCCTCCGTCGTGCTGGAGCTCCGTGAGGGTGACGCATTCCGACGCGTGGTCTTCTCCGGCGATGTGGGGCGGCATGACTTGCCCATTATCCGCAATCCGGAGCCACCCACGGGTGGAGCCCACGTGATTTTGTGCGAGAGCACGTACGGCAATCGCGATCATGAGTCGGTGGAGGGTGCGCGCGAGGAGCTCGGGCGCGTGGTCCGAGAAACCGCGGCCCGCGGCGGTCGCGTACTGATTCCCGCGTTTGCGGTCGGACGCACGCAGGAACTGGTGTACGATCTCCATCAGTTGCACCGCGCCGGCAAGATTCCGACGCTGCCGATCTTCATTGATTCACCGCTGGCGACCGATGCCACGTCGGTGTTCGCGATGCATCCGGAAGTGTTCGATCATAGCGAAGATCTGGTGCGGCACACCAACGATCTCTTCGACTTCCCGCTCGTGAAATTCACGCGCGATGTGAACGAATCGAAGGCGCTGAACAGCATGCACGGCCCAATGGTCATCATCGCGGCGTCGGGCATGGTGGAATCAGGGCGTATTCTGCACCATCTGCGCACCGGCGCCAGTGATGCGCGTAATACGATCCTGATCGTGGGCTTCATGGCCGAACACACGCTGGGCCGTCGTATCCTCGAGCAACGGCGCGTGATCAAAATCTTCGGCGACGAGGTCGAACTGGCCGCGCAGGTGGAGGTGCTGAACGGTTACAGTGCGCACGCCGACCGCACGGAACTGCATGCGTGGCTGAGCGCGGTACGTGACGGCGGCGCCAACGAGGGGCGGAATCAACCGCACGTGTACCTCGTGCACGGTGAGACGTCGGCACAGACGGCATTCGCCGAGCAGCTTCGGGCCGATCGCTTCACGGTGCATATCCCCGCGCCGGGCACGGTGGTGACCCTGTAGTCGCCCCTGAGGCCGGCGCCCCTCGTCCCTTCGCGGCGGCCGCGCCGGTAGTAGTTTGGCAGGATGCAACGCGTTGCCCGCGGCCGGTCTCGGCCTTCACTTCTTCTCCGACTCATCGGCGCGGCGCTGACGGGATGGGTGTTGTGTGTGGCCGTCATTTTCGGCTGGTCGCGACGGGCGGCCGAGGGGCGCGCGGATGCCATTGTCGTGTTGGGGGCCGCGCAGTACGGGGGGCGTCCGTCACCGGTGTTGCGTGCCCGACTCGACCATGCGCTGGCGCTCTGGAGGAGCGATCGGGCCGATCGCGTGGTGCTCACGGGTGGCCGTCGCACAGGCGATCTGATCAGCGAAGCGGCGGCGGGGCGGCGGTATCTGATGCGCCGCGGTGTGCCCACCCAGGCCATTCTCCTCGAGCCGGCCGGTCGCACGTCGCTGGCGTCGATGGATGGCGCCGCTGCGTTGCTCAAGGCGTGGCGTGACTCATTACCGGCCGCTGTGCGCGACACGATGCCGCGTCGCGCCAGCGTCCTCCTGGTGAGCGACCCCTTTCACATGCTTCGTCTCGATGTGCTGGCGCGGTTGCACGGGTTGCGTCCGCTGCCGTCGCCCACCCGCACGAGCCCCATTTCGGCGAACCGTGCCGTGGCGATCGAATACATGTTGCGCGAGTCGATCGCGCTGCCCACGGATATCGCGTTGATGCTCTGGCTCGCGCTGACCGGCGGGTCGGTGAGCTCACCGACCACGCCGTAGTTCGCGTTCACGATCACATTCGATTAGCGGCCCGCGCGCGGGAATCGCACGATGCGGCCATCGGGGCGCTGCTGCTTGATTTCGATATCAGGCACGAGGTCGCGATATGGTATGCCGGAGGTAGCGTCGAAGCCGAAGCCGCTGCGCAGTGCCGCCGTGAGCGAAAAGGCGTCGGCCGCGGCCAGGTTCACGAGATAGCCGAGATCTTGCAGCGAGCCCACCGTGATGCGGCTGAGCGGTTGCACCTGATTCACCGCAAAGCCTTGCATGAGTTCGCGCTGCATGACCGACGTGCGCCAATGCGAGTTGGCCGTGCCGGCGCCGCCGGTGTTTTCTACCGGCACGGGATTTCCGGAGTACGTCACGGTATTGATCGCGGCGAACTGGGCGCGCGCGGCGCTGCCCATGAAATACGGGTCGCCCGTGGCCGACGTGTTCAGCAGGGAACGCTGGAAATTCCAGATGGTACCGATGCCGAGCACGTGCCCGATTTCGTGGAGCACGACCTTCTCGAACTGTCCCCGCGCCACGAGCAGATCGACATCATACCTGTCGAACTCCATGAAGCCGAGAAACGGGATCGCGTTACCGTTCACGTAGCACGGGCTGGCCTGACCGAGGATGTTGCCGGCCTCCGGTGTGCCCGGCCCGTCAATGGAGTCGATGCGGGCAAAGATGATGGTGTTCTGCACCGCACCGGTGACGGCCGGCGTCCAATTGCTGCAGGCATTCGCTGCGGGTCCCGCCGGAATGCTCACGTTGTTCACGGTTCCGATGCTGCCGACGATGACTTGCCGCCACTTGGTGACCGCATTGGCGAAGGCGGTCCGTACCGCCAGCGACGCATCCCCGATGAAGCGCACATCCACATTGAATGCCGAGGTGGAGACGGTCGTGGTAAAGGTGGTCGACTTGTTCGGAATCGCCGAACTGGCGGCGATGAGTGTTTGCGTACTGGCCGTACCAAGGCGCCAACTGCCCACGAACGCGGTGCCGTTGGCTGGGTCGGACAGCACGGTACTGCCGGTGACCGTGCCGGAATTCGGGCCGGGGGTGAAGGTGACCGGCACCGAGCCCACCGGATTGCCGTAGGCATCGACCACGCGCACGCCGGGTGGGACGGCGATGTTGATGTTCGCGACACCCGCCTGATTATCCCCGACCACGCGCAGCAGATCTGCCGCCGGTCCGGCCAGTGCGTTCACGCTGAACACCGCCGGATTGGAGCCGGTTGCCGTGGCGGTCACAATCTGCTGTCCGATGGCTCGGCCGATGGTCCAGGCGCCCACGGCAGCGATGCCGAGCTCGTTGCTCGACTGTTGCGCACCCAACAGCACCCCGTTGCCCTGCACGATGGTGAACACCACGGCAACGCCGCTGACCGGGTTGCCGTACTGGTCCTCGGCGCGCACGGCGGGGAGGGATGGCACGGGCGTGTTGACCGTGGCTTGCTGGTCGACCGCCGAGAGCGGCGTGAGCCGTGACAACGGGCCGGGGCTCGCGGTCGCGGTAAAGGTGACCGCGGCGATGCCATCGGCGGTGGCCTGCAGCGTCTGCTGGCCGGCGGTCGTGCCGAGCGTCCATCCGCCCGAGGTGGCGTCGCCGCTCGCGCTGGTGCGGACCGAGTCGTTGATGACCTTGCCGCCGCCGCTCGCGATGCGCCAGCGCACCAAGACGTTCTTGATGCCCTTGCCCTTGGCATCGGTGATGCGCACCGCCGGCACGGCCGCCACCGTCGCGGCCACCGCGGCCGAGACGGTCGTGCTGGCGGTGGCGGTCGCCGCCGTCGGCACCTGCGGGTCGCTGCCGCAGCCGATGAGCACCCCGAGCGCTCCGACCAGCAGGACGGCGTGGCGATTAGAAAACGTCATAGAAGAAACTGGCGAGAGAATTGGTGGCCGGCGATCATGACCGGTTCGTGCGCGTGGGGTTCCGAGTTTCGTGACCAGCCCCCCAATATTGAACCATGCGCATTCCAGTCGAGAGTTATCACCTCCCGAACGGCCTGCATGTGGTGCTCTCTGAGGATCACACGGCGCCGATCGTCGCGGTCAATTTGTGGTATCACGTGGGTTCGGCCAATGAGCGGCTTGAGCGCACGGGCTTCGCCCACCTGTTCGAGCATATGCTGTTCCAGGGGTCGGCGAACGTCGAGGCCAACGAACATTTCGAGCTCGTCCAGCGCGCCGGAGGGACCCTCAACGGGTCCACGTGGCTCGATCGGACGAACTACTACGAAACGGTGCCGTCGCATCAGATCGCGCTGGCGCTCTGGCTCGAGGCCGACCGGATGGGTCGCATGCTGCCGGGGCTCACGCAGCAGAAGCTCGACACCCAACGGGACGTCGTGAAGAATGAGCGCCGCTGGTCGGTCGACAATCAGCCGTACGGCACGTGGTGGGAGCGTCTGCCGGCGCTCTGCTTCCCGGAGGAGCATCCGTTCCATCACTCGTTGATCGGGTCTATGGAGCATCTGACCGACGCGTCGCTCGACGACGTCGCGGACTTCTTCCGGACGTACTACACCCCGGACAACGCGGTGCTCACCGTCGCTGGTGATTTTGATCGCCTCGAGACCATGCGCTTGATCGAAGAGTACTACGGTCCGATTTCCCGCGGCGCCCCACGTCCGCCGCTCCGCGACATGACGCTGCCGCCCACCTTCGGAGACACGCGCCGTGCGGTGGTACCCGATGCCGTCGCGTTGCCGCGTCTGTTCGTGGCGTGCCGCACCCCGGTGTTCGGCACCGACGGCTACTACGCCGCCTCGCTGGCGGCCGCCATCCTCGGCCTGCGTACCGGCTGCCGGTTGGAGCAGTCCCTCGTGCGCAAACAGCGCGTCGCCTCGCAGGCGAGTGCCTTTACGTACGATCTGGCGAAGGGCAGCGACCTGCTGGTGATCGACGCCACGGCGCACCCGGATGTCACGCCCGAGCAGCTCGAAGCGGCCGTGCTGGCCGAACTCGATTTGATGCACCAGCACGGCGTGACCGATGGTGAAGTGCAGCGCGCCCGCGCGCTGATCGAAACGAGTTTTGTGACGAGCATGCAGTCGGCGGCCGAACGGGCCGACCAGCTGTCGCGCTTTGCCACGTATTTCGGCGACGCGACGTTGATCAACGAACAGGTGGAGCGCTACGGCGCGACGACGACGGCGGCGGTGTCCGCCCTCGCGCGCGAGCGCCTGGGTCCCGAGAATCGTGCCCTGCTGCTGTACGTACCGGCCGAGGAACAGTCGGACGCGGAGCAGGCCGAGATGGCGGTGGCCGGCGCATGACCGACACGCTGCACGCGACCATGCCCGATGCCATGCCGCCGGCGCCGCCCCGTCCCGGTGCCGGCACCCCCAGCGACTACCGCTTCCCGCACTTCTCCACGCGCATCCTGGCCAATGGTTTGCGACTGATCGTGGCGACCGTGCCGGCGTATCCGGTGGTGACCACGCTGGCGGTGATCGAAGCGGGCGCTACGCGCGATCCGCGCGATTACGAAGGACTGGCCCAGCTCACCACCCGCGCGCTGGCGGAAGGCACGCGCGACATGAACGCGCTCGAGCTCACCTCACGGCTCGAAATGCTCGGCACCACGCTCGATACCGGCGCCGACTGGGACTCGGCGATCGTGCAGATCACGGCGCTGTCGTCGCGGATCGATGATGCGGTCGCGGTGCTGGCGGAGGTGCTGCGCTATCCGGCGTTCCCGGAGTCGGAGCTCGAACGGATGCGCGGCGAGCGGCTGGCCGATCTGGCACAGCTTCGCGCGGAACCGCGCGGCTTGTCCGACGTGTTCTTCTCACGGTTGTTGTACCAGGCCGAGTCGCGTTTCGCGCGATTGGCCGGTGGCGACGAGCAAAGCATCATGCGCCTCACACGTGAGCACGTGCAGGCGTATCACGCGGAGTTCTATCGGCCCGACGCCACCGCGTTGATGATGGTCGGTGATATCGATGTGGAGCACGCCGTGAAGCTGGCGAGCGCGCATTTCGGTGATTGGGCCGGTAAGGCGCCGCCGGTCACGGAGCCGATGGATACGCAACGGTTCCCCGAACCGCGCGTGCATCTGGTGCACAAGCCGGATGCGCCGCAGTCGGAGGTGCGCGTGGGGCACGTGGCGATTCCGCGTTTGCACGAGGATTATTTCCCCGTGGTGGTGATGAACGCGATTCTGGGCGGACTCTTCTCGTCGCGGCTCAATCTGAATCTGCGCGAAGTACATGCGTACACGTACGGCGCGCATTCGGCGTTCGATTGGCGTCGCGCCGCCAGCCCGTTTGAAATTTCGACGGCAGTGGAAACCGCCGTCACGGCGGATGCCTTGCGCGAAATCATCATCGAATTCGCGCGCATTCGCGAAACGCCGGTGAGCGATGCGGAACTGTCGCTGGCCACCAGCTATCTGGTCGGCGTCTTCCCGATTCGGTTCGAGACTACCGCCGAGGTGGCGGGTGGGTTGGCGAACGTGGAAATTTTCCGACTGCCTACGAACTACTTCGATACGTATCGCGACCGGGTGAAGGCGGTGACGGCGCAGGATGTGTTGCGCGTGGCGCAAACGCACCTCGATCCGAATCGATTGCAGGTCATTGTGGTGGGGGATGCCACCGCGATCCGTCCGACCGTGGAAGCGCTGTCGCTTGGTCCGGTTACCGTGTACGACCCGGCAGAGGACGATGTCACTGCCGCGCCTGTGTCTTCCTCCTCAGCCTCCTGAATCGACGTGTCGCCAGCGAAGAAGTCCGTGAGTAAGCGCGTAAAGCCGCCCAAGTCGCCGTACTACGAAGTGCGTCGCTCCAAGATTCAGGGGCGCGGTGCGTTCGCGATCCTGCCGATTCGCAAGGGCAAGAAGATCGATGAGTACTGGGGACAGCCGATCACGCATGAGGAGGCTGACCGGCGGTACGACGATAGTGAAGGACGTCACCATACGTTTCTCTTCGTGCTCGACGATGACACGGTGCTCGACGCGCGGTACGGCGGGAACGATGCGCGGTTCATCAACCACTCGTGCGATCCAAACTGCGAGACGGTGATCGAGGACGGCCACATTTGGATCAAGGCGATCAAGCCGATCACGCCGGAAACGGAGCTGGTGTACGACTATCGGTTCGAGTGGCAGGACGAGTACGAGCCAGAGGATGTGCGCTACTACGCGTGCCGGTGCGGCGCGAAAAAATGTCGCGGGACGATTCTGCGCATCCCGGTGTACCTGCGCCCGACGATCAAGCAGTGGCTGGCGGGCAATGACGTGCCGTTGCCCAAGAAGCCGAAGAAAGGTGCCAAGAAGGCGGTGAAGAAGGTGGTCAAGAAGGCGGTCCGCTGATGGCCATCGAACGCCAGGGTCCGGGCAAGATCATCGGGACGCGCGGGTACACGGGAAAGGTGATTTCGATCGATATCGACACCGTGCGCTTTCCCGATGGCTCGACGGGCCAGCTGGAGATGGTGCGCCATCCCGGGGCAAGCGCGGTCGTGCCGCTCCTCGGCGACCTCGACCATGATCCCGACGTGCTGTTGATCCGCCAATACCGCTATGCGGCGGAGGGGTTCCTGTACGAGATCCCGGCCGGTCGCCTGGATGCTGGAGAGGAGCCGATCGCCTGCGCACATCGCGAGCTCAAGGAGGAAACCGGATACACCGCGTCGCGTGTCGAACATCTGTTCACGATGTACACGACCCCCGGCTTCACCGACGAGAAGATCCATCTCTTCGTGGCGACGGGGCTCGAGGCGGGCGAGTGGAAGCGGGAAGCGGACGAGTTCATGGAGTTGGCGCCAACGAAGTTGTCGCGGGCGCTGTCCATGATTGAACAGGGCGAAATTCAGGATGCCAAGACGGCGCTCGCTCTGTTGTATACCGCCGGCTTTCGGCTGAACTGACAGGGGTTTGTCCTCTTTCAGTGTCCTCTTTCAGAGACATTCTTGAAGAGGACACAGCATCCGCCGACCGAGTGACGCCGTGCACAGCATTGCAAGTCGTTGTGAATTAACGACTTGGCGTGGAAGGTTCCAGAAAGTTCCTTCCGGCACGCCCTGTGCACTACGTCCAGTGTGTGCGACGACATGGTCTGCCGGATCGTCCGGCCATCTGGTCGAAGCACCGTGAGTCTTCGGGCTCGCGTCACCGCAGGCGGAGGACTCGATCCATGGCCGAACTGGCTCGCACGAAACTGACGTCACAGCACACCCCCGCGGTGCCGGTGCGCGAGCATCTGCGCAGCCTCGAGGATGGCGATGTGGTGTCGGCGTTCCTCGGTGGCGAGGAACGCGCCTTCGAAGAGCTCGTCGACCGGTATCAGGGTCGGCTGCTGAACTTCGTCTACCGCACGATCGGTGACCGCGACCGCGCTGAGGATCTGGTGCAGGAAGTGTTCATCCGCGTCTACCGCCATATCGGACGCTTCGATCGCTCGAAGAAGTTCTCGACCTGGATTTACACGATCGCCTCAAACCTCGCGAAGAACGAACTGCGCAACCGCTCGCGCAATCCGCTGGTGCTCTTTCAGACGATCAAGGCCAAGTTCGAGGACGAGGATCGCCCGCTCCAGTTCGAGGACGTGCACACACGCCCTGACGACCTGTTCCGGAAACGGCACTTGAAAGAGATGGTGGAGCAGTCGGTGGGTCAGCTGCCGGCGCATCACCGTGAGGTGTTCGTGCTGCGTGAGCTGGAAGGCAAGTCGTACGAGGAAATCGCCGAGATCACCGGGGTGAACCTCGGCACGGTGAAGTCGCGCCTCAACCGCGCACGCACGGCATTTGCCGACATCATCGCGCCATTGGTGCGCTAGAGAAACGTCGATGGAGACGCGGTATCACCCCCCGCCCGGGATTGCCTTGGCGGGGGGTGATGCGTTTGGATACAGACTGAGCCGTATTTCCGGACCGCGGAACCGCACCCAATGCCACGGGTATGCTGCCGTGCGATCGTCAAACCGGCGGCTGGCGCCTGGGCGATGTCTCCTTACACGAGTCACTAGCGTACCGATGGACTGCAAGCGCTTCCGAAAGCAGCACTTGGCGTATCTGGATGACACGCTGCCTGGCGACGAGATGGCCGCCGCGCAGCATCATGTGATGGTGTGCGACGGCTGCGCCGCGCACGACACCCTGGTGCGTCGGTCCCTCATGGTCGCGCGCAGTATGCCCACGCTCGAACCCAGCGCGGACTTTCAGGCTCGGCTTCGTGCCCGCCTGGCCGAATGCCGCGAGGAGTGCCGCGACGAACGCACCGCGATGGCCTCCCGGACGGCCCTGCTGGACGCACCGCGGTCGGCTGCCTCCCGGTTGGCAGCCTCGCGGAACTCGCGAGTGGTGATGGCCGTGGCGGCCAGCGCGATGCTTGGCGCGTTCGTCTGGCAGGGGTGGAGCGCCGCGACGGCCCCGGCGCTGTCGATCCAGCCGGTGAGCGCCTCCCAGCCGACGATGCCGACGCCGGCTTCGTACATCACGCCCGAATTGATGCAGGCGATGGCAACCGGCAATCCGGTCTGGCCGGCGGCCATGATCATCGAGGACGCTCCCACGCATTTCGTGGGCGGCGACTTCACGCTGGCAACCTTCGCCGAATTGCGCTGAAGTTCGACGGGCGGTCCCTTATCTTGATGGGATGGCCAAGGAATCGTCGCCCCTCCGCGTCGTGCAAGCCGCGATTCAGTCGCGCAGCTTCGCGCCTGTGTACTACCTGCACGGCGACGACGATTATTTGAAGGACGGCGCGGTGCGCGATCTGCTCGAGGCGTCGATCGACCCGAGCACGCGCGACTTCAACTGCGAGATCCGTCGTGCCAGCGAGCTCGACGCCGAAGCGGTCAGCAGCCTACTGTCCACGCCGCCGATGCTCGCCGAGAAGCGCGCGGTGGTCTTCCGCGATGTGACCGCGCTCAAGAAAGCGGCGCGACAGCAGCTCGACAAATATCTCAAGCGCCCGGCCAGCGACACGCTGCTGCTGCTGGTGAGTCCCGCCGGCACGAAGGTCGACGCGGCGATTGCCGCCGCCTCGGAGTCGCTCGAGTTTGCACCACTCACGCCTGAGCGCGTCCGTCGCTGGATCGCACATCATGCTACGACGGTGCTGGCGGTGAACATTGCCGACGATGCCGCGCAGTTGCTGCAGCAGGCGGTGGGCAACGATCTGCATCAGCTGGCGTCGGAGCTCGACAAGTGCGCGAGCTACGCGATCGGCGTCGATCGCGACGTCCGTGCCACGATCGATGTGGACATGGTGTCGGCGGTGGTCGGCATTCGGCGTGGCGAAACGGTAACCGATCTACTCGATGCCGTGGCGCGACATGACGCCGCGGCGGCGGTGCCGTTGGTGGCCCACGTGCTCGGACAGCCGAAAGTCACGGCGGTGCAAGTCGTGATGATGCTGAGCACGCAGGCGTTCGCCCTCTCGTTCGGGCGCGCTCGGCGTGATGCCGGGATTCCCACCAATCGGTTGCCGCAGGAGTTCTTCGCGTTCCTCAAGGAGACCGGCGGGTATCCCGGCCGGCCGTGGAGCGAAGCCTCGTCGGCGTGGACCAAGGTCACCGAGCAGTGGAGTGCGGCAGCGTGTGAGCAGGCACTCGTGTTGTTGCTGGAAGCGGATATCGCGCTCAAGGAAACGACGGTCTCGAATGCGGAGCAGATCCTGATGTCACTCGTGCTCGGCCTCTGTGCCACGCGCCGCCGGAAGGCCGCATGACGCCTCGCCCGCTACTGACGATGGCGGCCGCCGGGTGCGCCGCGCTGGTGTTGCTCGCCCCCATGGTGTCGGCGCAGGTCACACCGGCGGTGGAGCGGACCACCGCGCGCGCCCGCTCGATGGTGGACGGCGGTGATGGTGCCGCGGCGCGCACGCTGATGGATTCGCTCGCTGGTGCCGTACCGGCGGGCACGTTCGACTTTGCCGAAGCGCTGTACTGGCGCGCGGTGCTCGCCGAACGCATCGGTGACGCGGAGCGCGACTGGAAGCGACTGGTGATCGATGTGCCGTTGTCGCCGCGTGCCCCTGACGCGCTGGTTCGGTTGGGTGAGCTGGACATGCTGCGCGGACATCCGGCCGATGCGCGTGTGTATTTCACGCGCCTGCTGCGCGACTTCCCGAGCGGTGTCTATCGCGCGAAAGGGCTGCTGTGGCTCACGCGCAGCTACTTCGACGAGCGCAACATGACGGGTGGCTGCCGTGCGCTCGATTCGTTGCGCGGCGTCGAGATCCCGGACGGTGAATTGCGGTTGCAGTCGGACGAACTGCAGCGCCGGTGTACGAGCACGAATGCGAACAGTGCACCGGGGGCCGTCGAGAAACCCGTGGCGTCCGCGAAGTCGGTGCCGTCCAAAAAGCCGATGACGGGATCGGGACGCTATTCGGTGCAGCTGGCGGCGTATGACACGCGCGCCGAAGCCACCGATGCCGTGCAGGGATTCGCGACGCGCGATATCGATGCGCGCATCGACGGCGAGCAGAAGCCATTCCGTGTGCGTGTGGGCTACTATGCCACGCGCGCCGAGGCGACCAATGCGCTGAACCGGTTGAAGAAACTCGGACTGGACGGCTTCGTGGCGGAGCGCGCGCCGTGAGTGGTGCGGCCACTCCGCTGATGCAGCAGTATCGGGAGATCAAGTCGCGTCATCAGGATGCGATTTTGTTTTTCCGCATGGGCGATTTCTACGAGATGTTCTACGACGACGCCGAAACGGCGTCGCGGGCAATTGGCCTCACGCTGACGTCGCGCAACAACGGCGGGGCGGCGGAAGTGCCCCTGGCGGGCATTCCGGTGAAGGCGGCCGCGGAGTATCTGCGCCGCTTGGTGGGGCAAGGCTTCCGGGTCGCCATCTGCGAGCAGGTGGAAGACCCGAAGTTTGCCAAGGGCCTCGTGAAGCGCGAAGTGGTGGAGACGATTACCCCCGGCGCCGTGTTCGCCGATGATCTGCTCGACGGCGCGCGGGCGAATTACGTGTGCGCCATCGCGACCGGTCGCGACACCTCGCGCGACGGATCACGCGAACAGATCGGCATCGCGGCGGCTGATCTGTCCACCGGTGAGTGGCGTCTGTTTCTGGTCACGCCGATGGATGCACCGGCCGTGCTGGCGCGATTGGCGCCGCGCGAACTGCTGGTGGTGCGTGGTGCGTCGCACCCCGAGCTGGCGGCGGCGATGACGGCCGTGGACAACGTGCTGGTGACCGAGCGCGAAGGGTGGGAATTCGACGCGCAGTTGGCGGGCGATGAACTGGCGCGCCAGTTCGATGTCCGATCGCTGGAAGGCTTCGGCCTGGGGAGCGACGACGTAGGCGCGATCGGCGCCGCGGGTGCGCTGTTGCGCTACCTGCGTGAACTGCAGCCGGGCGGATTGCCGCACCTCGCGCGTCCGGTGGTGGAGCGTCCGGGCGGTGTCATGCCGCTCGACGAGATGACGCGTCGCAATCTCGAGTTGGTGGAGTCGCTGCGCGGTGGGGAGCTGGCGGGCACGCTGCTGTCGGTGCTCGATCGCACGACCACGCCCATGGGGCAGCGCATGCTGCGGCAGTGGTTGCTGGCCCCCTTGCTCGAGCGCGGTGCGATCGAAATGCGTCTCGATGCCGTGACGGTGCTGGTGCGCGATCCGGTCGGGCGCGCCAGCGCGCGCGAGGCGCTCGACGGCGTACGTGACGTGGAGCGCCTGGCCAGCAAAGCGGCGGCCGGCCGAGCCACCCCACGGGAACTGCGCGCCCTCGGCGATTCCTTAGCGCGATTGCCGCAGGTCGCACATGCCGTACGCGCCGTGCTGGCACACGCCACCCAGGGCAATGCGAGCGGTGGGCTGCTCACGGCCATGCTTGATGACTGGGATGACGGTCGTGACTGCGCCGAACGGCTCACGACGATGCTGGTGGAACGTCCACCGCTCATGATCGGCGAGGAAGACACGATCGCGCCGGGCATGGATGCCGATCTGGATGAGCTGCGCGCGCTGCGCGACGGCGGCAAGGACGCGATCGCGACGATCCAGTCACAGGAGCGCGCACGCACTGGCATCCACTCGCTCAAGGTTGGGTACAATCGCGTCTTCGGGTATTTCCTCGAGATCTCCAACGCCAACAAGCATCTGGTACCCGATGACTATCAGCGACGTCAGACGCTGACGGGGGCCGAACGGTACGTGACGCCGGCGCTCAAGGAGTACGAAGAGAAAGTGCTCAGCGCGGCCGATCGCATCGAGACGCGCGAGCGCGAACTGTTCGAGGCGTTGCGGCGCGATGCGGGCGCGGCGATCCGTCGGTGGCAGCAGGTGGCGCGCCGAGTGGCGACGATCGACGTGCTCACGGCCTTCGCTGACGTGGCGGAGCGCGAACAGTACGTGCGGCCGGAGCTGAACGACGGCTTCGACATGGAGATCGTGGCGGGACGTCATCCGGTGGTGGAGCGGATGATGGCGCGGGAGAAGTTCATTCCGAACGATCTCGTGCTGCGTGAGGACGGTCAGATGATCGTGCTCACCGGTCCGAACATGGCAGGCAAGAGTACGATCCTGCGACAGGTTGGCCTGATCCAGCTCATGGCGCAGGTCGGCGCGTATGTGCCCGCCCGTCGGGCCAAGCTGCCGATCGTGGACCGCTTGTTCACGCGCGTGGGTGCCAGCGACAATCTGGTGCGTGGACAGTCCACGTTCATGGTGGAGATGAGCGAGACGAGCGCGATTCTCCACACGGCGACCAAGCGCTCGTTGGTGCTGCTCGACGAAATCGGTCGCGGCACGAGCACGTACGACGGTGTGTCGATCGCCTGGAGCGTGAGCGAACACCTGCATGATGCGATCGGGTGCAAGACGGTGTTCGCCACCCACTATCACGAGCTCACGCAGCTGGCGAGCGAGCTCACCGGCGTGCGCAATTTCACAGTGGCGGTGCGCGAAGTGGGCGATCAGGTGCTGTTCCTGCACCGGCTCATTCCTGGTGGGGCGGATCGGTCGTATGGCATCGAGGTGGGACGCCTGGCGGGATTGCCGGCCGCGGTGATCGCGCGCGCCAAGGAGGTGCTGGCGCTGCTCGAGGGTGAAGGCGAACAGATGGCGGCACGACTGACGGCCGATGGGTTGACGGCGCCGAAGAGCGTGTCGCGAAAGGGGCCGCGCATGAAGCATGCGGGCGCACCGACGCCGCAGCTCGGTTTCTTCGGCGAGGCCTCCGCCTCTGCGCCGGCGCCAGCGCCGGATCCGGCGCTGACCCGCCTGGCCGATGCCGTGGGTGCGCTCGAGCCCGATCAGATGACGCCGATGCAAGCACTCACCGCGCTGGCCTCGCTGAAGCAGTCGCTCAGTGACTGACATCATGCCACCGAAGAAGCCCACGAAAGCTGAGCTGGCCGCGGCGGTCCACCTGCTGGTCCCGGATCTGGTCGCGCCCGGACTGCGGGTGTTGTTCTGCGGCATCAACCCGGGGCTCTACACGGCGGCGATCGGTCATCACTTCGGCCGGCCGGGCAATCGCTTCTGGCCCGCGCTGCACGGGGCCGGCTTCACACCACGGCTGTTCGCGCCGTGGGAGGAGCGGGAGCTGCTGCCGCTGGGCATCGGCATCACCAACATGGTGGAGCGCACGACCGCCACGGCGGCGGAACTCAGCCCCGAGGAATACGTAGCGGGCGGTCAGCGGCTGCATAGGTTGGTGGAAGCACAACAGCCGCGCGTGGTGGCGTTTCTGGGGATTGGCGCGTACCGCACGGCATTCGGACGTCCCAAAGCCACGCTGGGCTTGCAGGACGAGCGGCTCGTGAACTCGGCGTTGTGGGTATTACCGAGTCCGAGCGGCTTGAACGCGAATCACCAGCTGGCAGATCTCGTGGCGTTGCTGCGGGCGCTGCGCGAGTGGGTAGACGGATAGCGCCGTCCTGTTTCCGTTGGTATCCGTGTGTGTACGTGGTATCCGTTGTTCTCACCCTGCTGCAACCCGACCGATGGCACTTCTCTCCAGCATGCGACGCTCGCGGACGGCATCGGCCGTCATTCTGCTTGGCACCGTAGCCTTCGTGTCCACCGCCGGTGCCTTCGGCGCCTGCGGCGGAGATCGCGGCGCGGCCAGTGCCGCCAGTGGCGATACGACGAGCACCGTGACTGCACGCACCCCGACCTACAGCTTCGAGGTCGTGCAGAGTTACCCGCACGATCCGACGGCGTTTACGCAGGGATTGGTGTGGCATGAGAACCGGCTGTTCGAAAGCACCGGTCAGGTCGGCACGTCGAACATTCGCGAAGTCGAGCTGAACACCGGTCGCGTGCTCCGGCAGCAGGATCTCGAAGCGCCGCACTTCGGGGAAGGCATCGTGCTGCTAGGTCAGCAGCTGTTCCAGATCACGTGGACGACCGGCAAGGCGTTCGTGTATGACTGGAAGACCTTCAAGCGCACCGGCCAGTTCACGTACGACGGCGAAGGGTGGGGACTCACCACCGACGGCACGGCCATCATCATGAGCAACGGCACGTCATCGATCGTGTGGCGCGATCCGGCCACGTTCGCCGTACAGAAGACGATCACCGTGACCGACCATGGCACCCCGGTGTCGCAGCTCAATGAGCTGGAATGGGTGAAGGGCGAGATCTGGGCCAATATCTGGCAGAGTGAGCAGATCGCCCGCATCGATCCCGCCACCGGCAACGTGACAGGATGGATCGACCTGAAGGGGATCCTGCCCGCGATCGATCGCACCGGCAGCGAAGATGTCATGAACGGCATCGCCTACGATGCCGCCCGCGACCGCCTGTTCGTGACCGGGAAGCTGTGGGCGAAACTCTACGAGATCACGCTCAAGCAGCGCTCGTAACGCGACGCCGCGCCGCGTCAGCGTCGTCGCGTCAGCGCAACCGCACCAGCGCGTACTTGAGCGTGCTGGGCGGCAGCGCGCCGTTCGACGATACCGTGATCACGGCACTGCGTCCGGCCGGAATGCCGAAGCGGACGAATGAACTCGTGCCGCCCGCGAGCAGCACGCGCTGCGGTGAGCCGGACAGCAGCGAGCGCGTGGCGATGGGATACACCCCAAGCGCCGTGCCCCCGGAGAAGCGCAGCCCCGGATAGATGCTGCGGAAATTCCACGACGGCATGATGTAGCTCTGCGACAACGCCGCCGTTGTGGCCGGCGAGAAGTCGTCGGCAATGAGCGATACCGACCAGTCGCGCAGATAGTCGGCGAACTGGCCGCCCGAGAGCACATTCTGCAGATTGGCCACGCCCGTCGTGTTGGAATTCACGAGTGAGCGCAGGAATGGTGCTTCGCCATCGGCGCCCTGACGGCCGGCGGCGTAGCGCAGGAAATTCCAGATCGCCCCACGCGTGGCCAGCGAATCGTTGGGCGCGTACGGCGAGTTCACTTCGGGCGCGATGAGATAGCTGTAAAAGCGCGAGAAGTTCTGCGACGCATAATTGCGGAACTGATCCGAGCGCGTGGCGTTTCCCGCCACGTCGGTGAGGCCGAGATTCTGTCGCGACGTGACGTTGGCGATGCGGAAGTACAGCAGCTCCTCGGCCAGGTGCGACAGGCCTTCGTCCAGCCAGGTCTCCTCATTGGGCCGCGCACCGGTGTTCACATAGAGGCGGCGCGATGAGTTGATCAAGTGCTGCAACTCGTGCGCGATCGTCGTGAGATTCAGCAGCGTCACTTCATCCTTCGTGCGCTTGTTCGAATTCACCGTGCCGTTGGGATCGGGCGCGAGCAGATAGAACATCTCCGCTTCATTCGACGCGGCGCAGGCGGCGAGGCCGTTTCTGGCCGTCTTCGGATACAGGTCGCGCGCGAAGAAGAATCCGCCAATCGTGTAGCCCGCGCTGGGCGGCGTGAGCGCGTTTACGGCGCGAGTGTACAACAGGATGATCTTGCCGTAGCTGCTGATGTTCGAGGGGGCCCCGAACGCCGTGGTGTCCATCGGAAAGACGAGCGTGTCGAACGTGGCGGCAATCGCCGCGTACTCGGTATCGGTGTAGCCGCCGGTGGGATTGTCGGTATCGCTGACGATGATCGACCTCGTCCCCACGGCGGCCACGCGCCCCGACTTCGTGTCGGCGTTGGAGCATGCCACGTTCGCGTTCACGTTCAGGCGCAGCACGTCGCCCACTTTCGCCTCGGCCGCCGTGACGGCGTACGCGGTCCGCGACGGCGCGGTGCTCAACGGCGCAACGCGCGATGCCATCCAGTCGCGCGCGGTGCCAACCAGCGGTGTGAGTTCACGCTGTTCCATGGTACGCCGCGCCAGTTCGGCCGCGCGCACGGGGGACAACGCCGTAGATGCGGCATCGAACGCGTCGATGGACGCCGACACGGACGAGGAGACCGGCGCGAACGGATTGGTGAGGGCGGCGATGGTGGGACCGGTGCTGCCGAGCGCGATCACATCTACCGGGGACGATGTCCCGAACGAGGTAGCCGTCGAGACCAGCGTGAGCGCGTACTCGCCGCTGATGGCCGACGGCGAGGTGAGGCAGGTGGTGATGCTCGAGCTGCCAGCCGGTGGGATAAACACTTCGCCCAGGGCTAGCACGCGCGCGGTGAGCGGGCCGCACACGCTCGATCCCGTGGCCGAGATCGTCACCGGTACGGTGTCGGCGCGGCTGGAGGCCTCGGCTACCACGCGCGCGGTGCCGACGGCGACGGCGGTGACGAGTCCACTCGAGTTCACGGTGGCGAGCGTGGGATCCAGCGTGCTGTAGTTGATCGACTGGCCAACGATCGTGTTGCCGTACTGATCGCGCAGCGAGCCGCGCACCCGCACGGTGTCGGCCACGTTCAGAAAGGCCGCTTCCGGAGACGCCACGAGGAGGGCCGCCGGTCCGGCGATCACCGTCGCGGTGAAGACCACCGGCGTGACGCCATTCACTTGCGCGGTCAGGCGTGCGGTGCCGGCGGTCGTGCCCAGCGTCCACACCGTGGTGGCGACACCGCGCGAGTCGGCGGTGGAGCGTGTGGGTGAGGCGGTTCCGGAGCCCGCACCCACGTCCCAGTCCACCCGCGCTCCCGAGATGGTCTTGCCGTCCTTATCGGTGACCACGACCGCGAGCGGCACGCTCAGCGCGGCGCCAACGACGCCGGTCTGTGCGTTGCCGGCCTGTGTCGTGATGGCGGCCGCGACCGGTCCGGGGCCCGTGCTCTTTTCCCCCGAGCAGGCGCCCACGAGCAGCCAAGCGGCGCTGGCCAGCGCGAGCGTGGCGCGTCGCGTGGCGCGTCGCGTGGCGCGTGGCGCCGTGCGAGTGGACGCCGAACGATCAGAGAGAAGGCGAAACGAGAGCATGTCGACTGCGGTTTGATGGAGGTCCGACGATTCCGCCGAGTGCCCGAAGCGGGTGTACATTCCAGCGAGCGATCGGGTCGGATTCGACCTGTGCTGCGTCCTAGAGGTTGAACGTCGACATGCCCGTTCGGTATCCGGTGTCACTGTATACGCAGAAAATACAGGGCAACGTGCTGCTTCGGCTGTTCATCGCGCCGCCCGCCTGCGTGGTACCCCGATCCCCGTGTCGTTGATCGTCCCCGTGCATTTCTGACATCCCGAGGGGCCAACGCTCCCCGGGAACTCCCCGTGACGAATCCTGCCATGTCCACCACCCTGGCGACTCCCCACGCGCCCGACGCGGCTCCCACCGACGCGGCCGTGCCTGAAGAACACATCCGGCACCGCCGCCCCTACGGCAGCGTGCTGGAAACGATCGGCTGGACGCCGATGATCCGGCTGGCCCGGGTGGCCCGCGGCATCCGGACGCCGCTGTACGGCAAGGCCGACTTCTTCAATCCGGGCGGCAGCGTGAAGGATCGGGTCGGCATGCCGATGATCGAGTCGCACGAGCGGGCCGGCACCCTGAAGCCGGGTGGCACGATTGTGGAGGCCACGAGCGGCAACACGGGCGTCGGTCTGGCGATCGCCGCCGCGCTCAAGGGCTATCGCTGCATTTTCACGATGCCCGACAAGATGTCGCAGGAAAAAGTACGCCTGTTGAAAGCGTTCGGCGCCGAAGTGATCATCACGCCGACTGCTGTGCCGCACGATCATCCGCAGAATTACGTGATGATGGCCAAGCGGATCGTGCGTGAGACGCCGGGCGCGGTGTTGGCGGGGCAGTTCGAGAATCCGGCCAATCCGGCCGCGCACATGGCAACGACCGGCCCCGAAATTTGGGAGCAAACGGATGGTCGCATTACGCACTTCGTGGCCGGTGCCGGCACGGGCGGTACGATCACCGGCGTGGCGCGCTACCTCAAGAGCAAAAACCCGAACATCAAGATCATCGCCGCCGACCCGATGGGATCGGTGCTGGCCGAACTGTGGCGCAGCAAAGGCGAGGGCCATCCCACCGGCGCGCCGTACAAGGTGGAAGGCGTGGGTCAGGATTGCGTGCCGCTCACGCTCGACATGAGTGTGATCGATGAATTCATCTCAGTGAGCGACAAAGATGCGTTCGGGATGGCGCGTCGTCTCACGCGCGAAGAAGGCATCTTCGTGGGGGGGTCCGCCGGCATGATTGCGCACGCGGCGATGAACGTGGCGCGTCGTCTCGATGATCCGGAGGCGTGCGTGGTCACGTTCCTCTGCGATACCGGCGAGCGCTATCTCAGCAAGGTGTTCAACGACGAGTGGATGCGCGAGAACCAGATGCTCGATGTCTCGCCCACAACCATCGAAGCGGTGCTTGGCAACAAGGACGCGAGTGCGCCGGCGATCGTGAGTGTCTCGCCCGGTACCTCGGTGCGTCAGGCGATCCGCTTGATGGCGCTGCACAACGTGTCGCAGGTGCCGGTCATGGATGGCACGGTGTGCATCGGCAGCGTGGCGGAATCGCAGCTCACGTCGAAGTCACTGGCCGATCCGAAAGTGCTCGATCAGTCGGTGAGCGACGTGATGGATCAGCCGTTCCCCGTGGTCGACAGCGACCAGCCGGTGGAGAGCGTGGCCAAGTTGTTGTCGAAGAGCAATCGCGCTGTGCTCATGAAGAAGGACGGCGTGGTGCAGGGGATCGTGACGCGCTTCGATGTGCTCGAACATCTGATGCACCGGTAACCGACGCTCGGCGACGGTTGCGCCGTTAGAGCCTGACGCGCGTCGTCTGGATGGGGCCTTGTGGGGTGAGTGTCCCGTCGGCGGCGCGCGCGTAGGTAAACCACAGCACGTTGGCCTCGGTCGAGGCACTGGTGTAGCCCGCGATGCTCGCGTACGGCACGCTCACGTTGGCGCCCTGCACGAGCTTCGCGCACTGCGCTCCGCACGGCGGATAGAGCGCAATAGTCATCTGATCCTTGTCGATGACCATGTAGCCCACCACGAACTCCGTGGTGTTGCGCAGTGTGAGCGTGGGGCGCGCGGCCGTGACGACCAGCGTGCCCGCCACGATGCCCTGATCCGGCGCACCGTCGCTGCTGTCCACGCGCGTCGCCTCGTGCGAGCAGGCCGACAGGGCGAGCAGCCCGATCGTGAACAACGCCACAGTGCGCATTACGGTGATCCGGTAAGTGGTGTGAAGGGCGCGGTCTCCGATAACAAACCGCGCGAGCGCCCCAAGTGTCACACGCCCGGCGCTCCGTTACTTCGTCCTAGTTCTGACGTCTCCCCTACACGATACGGCACGCGAACGCTCGCTGCGGAGCTCGCCAACCCGGGTCGGTCCTGTCATTCACGCCATGATCAACGTACTCGACCAGTTCACGGATGCGCTCGGGGCACCGTTGCGCGACTATAGTCGCGGCCGACTCGCCGCCCTGCTGGCCGACCCACGTCCCTCAACGTGGGAGGATGCCCACGGTGTGGTCATCAATGCCCACGGGCTGACGCTCTGGCAGGCGTGGATCGCCATCGATCCCACGGCGCCGCAGACCGGACGGCACGTGACCCTCGACCCGTTCGACCGGGTGATCGTGCTCCGGGAGTGGGATCGTATTCCCGACGACGACATGTTGGCCCGCGTGATCGCCTTCGCGCTGAGCGTTGACGCCGCCGCCTGACGGAGCGTGAGTCCGCCTGATGCAGACTGACGACGCGGACGGATTCGGATGTAGCTTTGAGCATGCGAATCACCGTGTTGCTGGGCGGCGTCTCCGCCGAACGTGAAGTGTCGTTGTCGTCGGGGCTGCGGATCGCCGTGGCGCTCCGCGAGAAGGGCCACGATGTGATCTGTCTCGATCCGGCCGAGGGCGTGTTGACCCGCGAGACGGAGCGCGCCTTGCTGGCCGCCGGCGTGGGGAGTGCTCCCCCGTCGCGCGATGCGCTGGCCGGATTGTCCTCACAATCCCTGTCGCCGGCACTCGGCACGAGCCCCGAGATCACCGACGCCGACTGCGTGTTTCTGGCGCTCCACGGCGGTCAGGGTGAAGACGGTACCGTGCAGGCCCTGCTCGACCTCGTGGGCGTGCCGTACACCGGCAGCGGGCATCTGGCGAGTGCGCTGGCCATGGACAAGCACCTCACGAAGGTCGTGCTGCGAGCCGCTGGGGTTGCCACCGCCGATTGGATGATGGCGCCGGCCGACGGCGAGATGGACGCCGACGAGGTTGGGCGTCAGCTGGACTGGCCGGTGGTGGTGAAGCCGTCGAAGCAGGGGAGCACGGTCGGGCTGTCAATCGTCCGCGAGCCGGGCGAACTGGCGGCTGCCGTGACCGAGGCCTTCAAGTACGACGACGAGGTCATGGTCGAGCGCTTCGTGGCGGGGCAGGAGCTCACGGTGGGCATTCTGGGCGACGTGGTGCTGCCGACGATCGAGATCGTGCCCATGAAGGAGCTGTACGACTACGAGTGCAAATACACGCCGGGGATGGCCAAGGAGTTCGTGGCCGAACTATCCCCGGAAATCGAGGGAAGGCTGGCGGATCAGGCCACGAAGGCGTTCGTGGCGCTCAAGTTGGGCGGCTATGCCCGCATCGACTTCCGGCTGGACCCCCACGGGCAGCCGTGGTGTCTTGAGGCCAACACGTTGCCCGGCATGACGCCGACCAGTCTCATCCCGCAGGCAGCGGCGGCCGCCGGTGTCTTGTTTCCCGATCTTTGTGAGCGCATCGTGCAACTGGCGCTCATCGGCCGGGATCGGCGACGGCGCTGACGTCGTGATTTCCGTCGTTCTTTCTGAGTCTTTTCGCGTCTTTCCATGACCTACGTCACGTACGACGATTTCGATCCCCCTCGTAACCCGCAGGCCGTGTACTGGCTGATCGGGTTGTGTGTGGGCGTGTACTTCGTGCAGGCGACGTTGGTGGGCGACGCGAACATGGCGAAGTGGCTCGGGTATTCGGCCGGCGACCTGGCCTCGCATTCGTTGTGGACGATCGGCACGTACATGTTCGTGCATGGCGGCATGATGCATCTGCTGCTGAACATGTGGACGTTGTGGTTGTTCGGGCCGCGCGTGGAGCGGGCGTGGGGGAGCAGCACGTTCGTGTGGTACTACCTGTGGTGCGGCGCTGGCGGGTGGGCGTTTCACTACATGTTCCAGCGCAACGGCGGCACGCTGGTGGGTGCGTCGGCGGCGATTCTAGGCGTTGCGGTGGCCTATGCGTCGCGGTGGCCGGACGACGAAGTGCTGTTCTTCGGGGTGGTGCCGATGAAGGTGAAGTGGCTGGTGGTGTTCATGGCGCTGATCAACATCACGATGGCGGTGGTCGATTCGGGCAGCCTTGGCGGCACCGCGTACGCGGCGCACATCGGTGGGATGATGGCGGGGTGGGTGTATCTCCGTGCGCCGGGGGCGGGTAGCCTGGGGCGTTTCCGCAACCGCATTGCGTCGGCGCCGGACTACGGCGACGACTCGCCGCGTGCGGTGCCCAAATCGTCGCGTCCGCGGGAGCGGGAAGTCGACGATATCGTGGCCCAGAGCAAGGCGGCGGTGTCGCGTGTACGTCCTGAACCGCGTCCCGCGCCGCGTCCCAGTCAGACGGCGGTGGCGCCGCAGCCGAGCACCGCGCTGGATGCGGTGCTGGACAAGATCGCAGCTGAGGGGATGTCGAGCCTGACGCCGGCCGAGCGGATCCTGTTGGACGACTGGTCGAAGCGTCTGCGCGACGTCACCTGACCGGTGTGCGTTCCCGCATTACATTCGGGGATGCCCAAGCCTGAACTGCTCGAGACGTTTCCGAATCCCTACGGGGATCGCAAGTACGAAATTTTCATGGAGACGACGGAGTTCACGTCGCTCTGTCCCCTTGGTGGTATCGAGACCGACGCCGCCGAGTTGAAGCTGCTGGAAGGCGGCGCGCCCGACTTCGCGACCATCCGCATCACGTATCAGCCGGCCGAGGTGTGCCTGGAGCTGAAGAGCCTGAAGCTGTATTTCTGGAGCTTCCGCAACGACGGCATCTTCTACGAGCGCGCGGTGAACCGGATCCTGGACGATCTGGTGGCGGCGTGTAACCCGCACACGATGACGGTGGTGGGGGATTTCAACGTGCGCGGTGGGTTGAAGAGCATCATTACGGCGACGGCGACGAAGCCGGCGTGATGGCGTAGCGAGTAGGGGGCGGCGCCGGGACCGGAGTACGGGACCGGAGTACGGGACCGGCAAAGCGGGCGGCGGTGTGGTGAGCGCTTGCGGAATGCCCCCTACCGTGGTTAGCCTGAAGGTCTGTAGGTGGTTTGGCTTGGTAGCTCAGTTGGTAGAGCAGCGGACTGAAAATCCGCGTGTCGGCGGTTCGATTCCGTCCCAAGCCACTGGAAGTTGTTGGTAGACAACGACTTACAAAATATCAGGATTTCAGAGATCGTACTACATTCGTACTACATGAGGGGGGACCAGCAATGGTCCCCCCTCTGTCGTTTGTACCGTGGAGTCGATGTAGTACACGATTTACTACACACACCTTGGGTGGATCCGAGTGTCGGAGGGTGTGGTGGAGGTGTGGATTCCAATGTGTGTCGGGGGGTGTCTGATCGTACTTTCTGGGATCATCACGACGACCTCCACTCGATCACTCCATCGACGAATTCAATACGGAACGACCGGAACGGTCGGAGATTGTGCGTGAAGTGAAGGGGATCTTGGAAGATTTGCTGTGAGACCTTTCGTGCTCAACTTTCATCAAAGGGATGCCGCCAATTGCTTCAAAAACTCGCCTTCACCGCCTTTGGTAAATCGAAAACCTGTACCTCTGTCTCGGAACAATCCTTCAGCATCAAACTTGTGCCAAGTATCAGGTAGGCCGTTAGAGTTCTCACTTTTTGTCGCTAGGATAGTCCGATCGGCGTTGATCCAATAGCCCAACAGCTCGTCCGCTGACATCGGTATGTCACGTTCAAAGACATGGCGTACCATGTTTTTACGGTCTGTGAAGTGAGCACGTTGGATGTTGTTACCACTCACGTGCCTCCAACCATCACGTTTGTAAACCGCCAGCGCGTCCGGCGTAATGCCCACAACCTGCCATGACCAATCATGTGAGCGCATCACGTTGGATAGCATCGTGCTACACACTTCAAATTTAATGGTGTCGCTCTGATACGAATCGAAGCATGCAATATAGATACTGTGAATGAACTGTTTCATATACCGTAAGTTTCTGAAAGTGAGAAAATTCGGTGACCTAGAACATTGAAATTAATCCGCAACGATGGAGTCCTATGGACTGGTACGTCTGGGTAGCAGTCGCCGTCGCAGCTTATTTCGCATACGCTTTTTCAGCGCGTAACCGAAACCGACGAGTGTGGGCGGAGATAACCATACCCGCCAGAGGAACACCAACCATTCAGATAAGCCCAACCTCAGCATCGCCTGCTGATCTCTGCCTCGCGGCGCTCTGCTATGCGAGCAAAATCCGGTGGCTAGTAAACAGTGAGTTTACGGTGTCGAAAGACATCCTCCGAGAGTTGTTGGGCGAGGCATGTGACTTCTGGGACGAGGGAGCCGGCGACCTAATCGATCGCATGCCCACCGCAGCTGCCATTCGCAGAAGCCAGGCACATCCTCGTGCCGTTGATGCTGGCGAAGTATTCCGCGTTTCCTTCTTTCGAACAGAGTACAGTAGCTTGCAGAATCGTGCGTGGATCATGAACACAATCCCTCGGCCCGGCTTAGCAGCGAACCTGCCATGGAGCGTGATTCTGTTGATGAATTCTATCAGCGCAGTTCTGCCAGACGAGGCGCGCGCGAAATTCGGAAAGGCCCTTCGGAACTGGGTCGAATCAGCCATGGATCCAGCCTTTGACGACCAGACGCAGGTGACACTGACCCGCCTCTTTGAGCTCAGTGTTATCGCCTACGACGAGGCCTGAGCCGCGGCATAAGGACCTCCACTCGATCACTCTATCGACGAATTCAATGACCACTCCCAAAGACATTCACCCCATCGTGATGAAGGTTCTCGATGAACTCTCCGAGAAGTACTTCATCCACAAACGTCCGACGATCAAGAAGTCGGACAACCTCGAACTTGGGTGGGGTGGGAAGGGAGGACGGAAAACGACGATCAATTTCACGTTCATTACGGAACGACCGGAACGGTCGGAGATTGAACGTGAGGTGAAGGGGATCTTGGAGGAATTGTTGTAGGCGAGTGAATCGAAATCACTCAAACAACTCAAACATGAGGTGAACAAATGCGTGTGTTAACCGGGATTGTTTTGGGTCTCTTCTCCGGATTGCTCATTTACATGATTGCGGCGATAGTCTCAATAGATCCCGCAAACAGTTCTCCACCTTCGAATCTGTTCGTTTCAATCTTTCTTCTAGGTGGATGGATCGGCTCTACATATTTCCTACTGAATCAAACCCGATCGACATTAAGACTGATCTCAAAAGGTGCTCTTCTTGGTGCTACGGAGTGGATCCTACTCGCTATCGCGGGTGTTGTGATGTCAGGACGTTCAGCAGCTGCGGCGGTATCTTCTTCGTCCGGAACAGCTGAATCAACTGGTGCAGTATTAGGTGGTGGTCTCGCCGCCGTGATAACGGGAGGACTTTCTCTCGCTATGGCGGTTCTTTCTCTTCTCGTCTTCTTGGTCGTGTACCTCATCGGTAAAGAAAAGGTCGAAGTCGATATAACCTTACAGAGGAAGTGTCCGATGTGTGCGGAGATGATCCTTAAGGAGGCACAGAAGTGTAGGCACTGTGGTTCGTCACTTAGTTCTTTGTAGTGCCAACGCTCATCCTCATTGATACGTGGTCAGAGGTAGTTAGTAACGCTGGGAAACTGCTCTTAACACATGACTGAGGGCTTTATGGTTTCAATGTTTGCACGCTTGGTTCTTATTACTTGTTTAGTAACAGCATGTGGAGAGCGTGTGATGGTTGTTGAGTCTGATACTTCTTGGTCAGGTTCAATTGGGAATTCTTCTCGCGATGGTTTTGGAAATGAGATATTCCCTATATCTGGTTCAGGAACTTGGTGTTGGGCTATTCAGAAGAAAACGCGGGGCGGCTATTTGAAAGCTTATTCAAGGACACCGAGTATTGCTGGTACTGAAAAATCTGGTGAAGCAGAAACCAACGCACAGTTTGGCATTGTCACTGGGTGTTCACCGTAACTCTTTGAAAGGGAACGACCCTCGTCGAAGACCGATTGGGGAACGACGATCCAGTTCACGTTCATTCGTGAACCAATTCGGGGTCGGGGGATGGGAGGTGACGGTACCTCGACCTATTTGAGGAGGTCGACCACCCGAAAAAGGTCGAAATTCTCGAATTCTGGGTCTATATCCGGGTGAAATAGGTGTCCACCTCAATCCAACCCGAAGAAGTCACGTAAGTGTATATATACCAACACTTACATGAATGTTTGACCTTTTGTCAAAATCTCTATATATTATCATTATACGATATTCGAACCAACAAGAAATGACTACCAATGAGTGACCTGACCGATATGACCACCACCCAAAATCTTCCCCAAGTGAGTTCCCCATCCTCCCCGACGGTTCAGACCTTCGTGGATCTGACGGACCTGTTCCAACGGGTTCTGGATCAGGTGGACATCACCGAGGGGACTCGGAAGACGTATCGGTACGGGGTGAAGGACTTCGTGTCCTGGAACGTGGAGGGTCGACTCGATCGACCCACCCTCACCCGTTACAAGAACTATCTCCGGGAACGGACGGATCTCTCGACGGGGACCAAGAACCTCTATCTGAGTGGGGTTCGGACCGTCGTCCGGTCCCTCTTCGTCAACGGGGTGACTCCGACCGATCCC
>CANHJV010000007.1 GCA_947461225.1 Gemmatimonadota bacterium
GACGCCGATCTTCTCGCGCAGCTGATTGATGAAGATCACGGAGGTCTTGGAGCGCGCAATGGCGCCGGTCAGCTTGCGGAGCGCCTGACTCATGAGGCGCGCCTGCAGGCCGACGTGCGAGTCGCCCATGTCGCCTTCGATTTCGGCCTTGGGCACGAGCGCCGCGACAGAGTCGATCACGATGACATCGACGGCGCCAGAGCGCACGAGGATTTCACAGATCTCGAGCGCCTGCTCGCCGGTGTCGGGCTGGGAGATCAGCATGTTCTCCACGTCGACACCCAACTTCTTGGCATACTCGGTATCGAGCGCATGCTCCGCATCGATGAAGGCTGCGACCCCGCCAAGCTTCTGCGCATTCGCAACCACATGCAAGCAGAGCGTGGTCTTGCCGCTGGATTCCGGTCCGTAGATCTCGGTGACGCGGCCGCGCGGGATTCCGCCCACACCGATAGCCGCATCGAGATTGATCGCACCCGTCGGAATCGATTCGACGCGCACCTTGGAATCGGTACCGAGGCGCATGATCGAACCCTTACCACAGCTCTTTTCGATCTGCGCGACTGCGAGCGCCAGGGCCTTGCGCTTGTCGTCTGACATCACTGTGCCCGCCATAGATACCGCCGTCGTGAGTGGTGAAGCCGCCATGCCCTGGCTCGCGAGAATCTACCGGGAACGCGAGCAGGGCCAAGACCCGAATAAAATACGAAGAACCTTCCATGTGGACAACTCCCCTGCACTGTCTGATTTCAGGGCAGCTGGAACGCGTTCTCGACATGCTGCACGCGGACATTTTGACCGGAAATGAGAATTCCGACCACATCGAACCGATAACTCAGTGCCGAAGAGCCATGGCGATCCACCCAAACTCGGGCGCTCCTGCCGAGTTCCCGTCGCTTCCGGTAGTGAACGGCCTCGACCGGATGCCCGAACGCCTCACCGCGTCGCGCTTTCACTTCGACGAACGCAATCTCGTTTCCACGTCGCATGACAAGGTCGATATCCCGATGCCCGCTCCGGAATCGATGCGCTACGAACACCCACCCATCGCGGCGCATCCAACGCGCCGCGATCCGTTCGCCCAGCAACCCAAGCGCCTGTCGTTGTTTCGTCATGGGCACACGGTAACACCGGCGTCCGCGGCAGATGTCACCCGAACTACGCAGGTCGACTCAAACGAACGCTCGGCCGGAACGTGCCGCGAGGATCAACGCGGGATCGTCACTGATGATGCCCTGAACGCCGGCGGCCCAGAGCCGCATCGCCTTCGCGGGCTCGTTCACCGTCCAGATATGCGTGGTGATGTTCACGCGGCGCACGGCTCGCGCAATCGCCGCAATCGGCAATGGAATGCCGTTGTGCATCGGTGGAATGCAGAGCGCCTGATACCACGGCGCCTGTATCGGCCGGCGCAGCAGTGACGGCAACAGCAGTCGCACCACGTCCGCGGTGCTCGCGCCAAGGGCGAACCCCTGCCCGCGCAACGGCTGCGTACTGGCCGATTCGAAACCGGCAACGATGACCCGCTTCTGGATGCCATGACGCGTAATCGCGGCGTGCAGCGCCGCCGATGCGGCTGGCGTCTTCAGCTCCACAATCATGGGCAGCGTACGCGGCAACGCCTCGACGACTTCGTCGAAGGTCGGAATCACGACACCGCGCGCACGCCACGGAAACGTGCGGCCACGATCTGCGGTGAAACGAGCGCCGGCGTCGTGCTGGCGGAGCGCCGCGAAAGACTGGGTGGCAACCGCACCGCCCCCGCTGGTGGTGCGCTCAATCGTCAGGTCATGCATCAGCAGAAGCACACCATCGCTCGAGACCTGCACGTCAAACTCAACGGCATCGACCCCAAGGGCGACCGCTTCCTCGAGGGACTCGAGGGTGTTCTCCGGGGCGTGCGCGCGATTGCCGCGATGTCCGATCACGGGACGGGCGTTCGGGTCAAGCAGGATCATGCGTTAAGCTAACAAAAAGACACGAGGGGGCGATGCACCATGTGCACCGCCCCCTCCCGTCCGTCCCGATTCAGATCGTCCGAGCGGGCCGCGGCAACCGATGACCGGTCACCGTTCGGCCCGTCTTCCGACCGACATTAGAACGAGTACTGCAGGCGCGTCATCACCATGCGCCCGATCTCCGGCACGCCAGGGAACGTGCGCACGCGGTTGTCGAACAGGTTCGTCGCATTCACGGTCCAGGC
Organism: Gemmatimonadota bacterium; assembly: GCA_947461225.1. Classification (GTDB taxonomy): domain Bacteria; phylum Gemmatimonadota; class Gemmatimonadetes; order Gemmatimonadales; family Gemmatimonadaceae; genus Gemmatimonas. The sequence goes on from CANHJV010000007.1 coordinate 2,204, forward strand.
GAGCTTCTTGTCGCCCATCATGAAGCGCTTGGTCACCTGCGCATCGAACGTGACCGCCTCGGCGACGTTCTCGTAGCAGAAGGTGCCCGCCGGCGCCGGCGAGCATCGGCCAACACCGCCCGACGCGGTCGGCGTGGCACCAGCTTGACCCGCCGCGATCGGGAAGGCCAATCCCGTAGCGTAGACGCCCGAGTTGACCGGATACGCTTCGTTATACCGAGAGCGCAGCTCGAAGCCGAGTCCGTTCTCATCGTTGCGGTAGCGCATACCGATCGACCCACGCGAGTTGGGCGAGTTCGACATGTACGGCAGGCCATTTCCGCCGTTCAAGTCACGGAACACGTTCTGGCTCTGGTAGCTGTAGGCCAGATCCATCGTCACGCGGTCAGTGGCGGCCACCGTGGTGGCGAGATCAAGACCGCGCACCCACAGCTTGCCCTTGGACGTGAGATACGTGGCGTACACCGCGTTCGGCGCGGTATTGCCATTCGCGAAGGTCACGACACCCACCGGCAGCGACGCCACGCTCGGCGTAAGAGCGTTGGCGACGCCGCTCACGATGGCGCCGATCTGCGCCGAAGTGAGGCCGAGCTGCGCCAGCTGCGGGCCGAGGTTGGCCGACAGTTGCTGCCCGAGGTAACCGCCCAGCTGCTGCGGATTCCCGAAGAACACGTTCGGCGTCGCGAGGGAGGCGCCGGTGCCTACGTCACCGCGCTCCTGTCCCCAGAGCGCCACGTCGAAGGTCACCTTGCCACCCACCGTTCCCTTGTAGCCCACCTCAAACGTGTTGTTGAAGGAGGCGGCGAGGGGATCGATGTCGCGGACCGCATCCGTGCTGAGCGCGGTCGTGGCCGACGTCAAATACGACACGCGCGTCGCGAGATCGGCATTGGTCGGCGTGCGGGTGCCGAGATACTGCACCGCACCGGTAGCCAGTTGCTGCGCGACCGCCGCGGGCAAGCCCGCCTGCTGCAGTGCCCCGGCGATGCCGGGCGTGAGGCGGGACGCCAGCGCCTGAATGGCGCCGGGGAACGCCGCCGCCGCGCTGGCGCCGACGAAACTGCCCTGCGATGCGTATGCCGACTTCATGCAATAGGCGCCGAACGCGCTGCCGGTACCGCAACTGCGGTTGAACTGCCACCCCGTCTTGGGCGGATTGCCACGGGCCTTCACGTCGAAGCCGGACCCACCCGCGTTCGGCGTTTGGATCAGGTCGAGGAAGAAGGAGAAGTTGGCCGGCGTCGAGAACGCCCGGTTGAACGTGAAGCGAATGTTCTGATTGGCATTGGGCTTCAGGATCAGCGCGGCACGCGGCGAGAAGAACTGGCCGGCGATGACGTTGTTGCCGTCGGAGCGGGCCGCGAGCAGGAGTTCGACCTGCTTGACCGGCTTCGTGGACGACTGGATGTACGCCCCGTACTCGGTGACGTTGTCCACGAGCTCATTGCCGCCGTTGATCGTGCCGCCGGTACGCGGATTCGTCCAGATGTAGTCGGCGCCGTACGTGAAGCTCTGCTTCTCACCGAGATCGAAGCCGTGCTGCATCTGAGCCGCCGCCACCCGCGACTGATCGACGATCGGCTGACCGGAGCGCAGCAGGAACGTGCCATTGGCCGAGGACGACGTGTCGTTGCCGGCGTCGCTGGAGTTGAGGAAGGCCTGAGCGAAGAACTTATTCCAACGGAAGCGCTGCTGGAGGCTGAGGTACGTCCAGTTCTTGATCTGCGCCGACCCGTTGGCGCCGGTCAGCTCAATGCCGCTCAGCACGTTGGTGTAGCCGAGCGTGCTGATCGCTTCCATACCTTCACGCGGACGCACGTCGAGGCGCGCCTCACCGGTGTAGCGCTCGAGATTGAAGTCACGCTTGTTCGGCTGACCACGGCGCGAAGCCGGGACGTACGCGGCGTTCGGGAACACCGTGGGCTCGGACTGGTCGTTGTACTCCCAGTCGCGGCCCCGCATGTATTCGCCGGACAGTTTGTACGCGACCTTCTCATTCACCTTGCCGGCATGGCGGAGGCCGGTGCGCAACACCGAGCGCTCGCCGCCATCGACGCTGATCGTCGTGCCCTGCGACTGGAACGGCGACTTCGTGATCACGTGGAGCACGCCGTTGGAGCTGTTCGGTCCGTACAGGGTCGACGCCGGTCCGAGGAGCACTTCCATCCGGTCGATGTCCTCGTTGGTGCCCGTGAACAGGAACGGCACGTTCACGCGCAACGACGGCACACCGGCAAAGCGATAGTCCTGCAGCATGAGCATGCTGCCGCTGAACGCACCGTTGAAACCGCGCGCCACGACGTTGGCCTGCGCGATACCACCCTTGTTGATGTCGACACCAGGCGTCGACCGCAGGTGGTCGGTCACGGTGACGGCGGGCCGCTCCTCGATCTGCTGGCTGGTGACCGTGAGAATCTGCGCCGGCGCGTCGAGCGCCTTCTCAGGGCGGGCGCGGCTGGCCGTGACGACCGTCTGCTCCAGGACGTTCGTGCGCGGCGTCATCGCGATGGTGAGCGCCGCACCAGGCTGCACGTTGGACGAGCTCTTGGGCGCAAAGCCGATCGCCGACACGCTCACCGTGTACGAGCCCGCGGGAAGATTCACGAGACGAAACGCGCCATCAGCGCCACTGACGGCGCCGTACGACGTGCCACCAACCACGGCAGCCTTGATCGTCGCGTTCTCGATCGGGCGGCCACTCTCCGCGTTGGTCACCGTGCCGGTGATGGTTCCGGCTTGGGCCGCCAGTCCGGCGGCGACCACAGGCAACGCGCCAAGCGCGAGCAGGGTCGAAGTCAATACGCGTCGAACACGAAGCAAAAACATCAAATACCTCGGGAGGGAGGAAGAACGTCGAGGTCCGGCCGCCCGCGGGAAGGAGAGCGGGAAGTCGAGGGACAAACCTCGTCAATGTTCACCGGACCGTTCCACCTCGTCAATACGCAATGACGAGTCGGTGCGGGAAACTTCACGTCGTCAGGAGTCGCAAATGCGATCGAGGTCCTGCACCCCGACCAGCACATCGCGCGGTCGCGCGGCCCCCTCGGACGGTGCCAACACGCCCGCCGCTTCCAACTGATCGATGATACGGGCGGCGCGGCCGTACCCGATCTTGAGACGTCGTTGTAACAGCGAGGTCGAGCCCTGTCGATGCTGAATGACCACTTCGGCCGCCTCACGGAAGCGCGCATCCCGGTCGTCGGAGGTGCGATCCCCATCATCCTCTTCGCCGCCGTCGGCCTTCGCTTCGAGCGCGCGTACCGTCTCTAGAATGTCCGGCTCCGCCGTGATCCCCTCGCCGGCTTCGTGGCGGGCACGCGCGTCTTCGTACCATTTGAGCAGCCGCTCGGTATCCTCACTAGAAAGATATGCGCCCTGCAAGCGAGCGGCCTCCGACTTGCCCGGCGGGATGAACAGCATGTCGCCGTTGCCAAGGAGCGCTTCGGCCCCCGCCCCGTCGATAATCGTGCGACTGTCCACTTGCGACGCCACGCGAAAGGCGATCCGGCAGGGAAAGTTCGCCTTGATCAGGCCCGTAATCACGTTCACGCTGGGGCGCTGCGTGGCCAGAATCAGGTGAATGCCGATCGCGCGGGCCTTCTGCGCCAGCATGGCGATCGGCGTTTCGACCTCCCCCTGCACCGTCATCATGAGGTCGGCCATTTCGTCGATCACGACGACGATGTACGGCAACACGCCGCCCGTATAAGTACGATCCTCGAAGGCCACCTCGAGATTCCGCGGCTTCTGGACCGGGGCCCCCTCACCATCGGCATGCTGCTGCACTCGGCGATTGAACTCCTGCAGGTTCCGGCACGCGTTCGCTTCCAGCAACCGGTAGCGATCCTGCATCTCCATCACCGCCCACTTCAGCACCGACGCGGCATCGCGATTGTCGGTGATCACTTTGTGTCGCAGATGCGGCAGCGTGTTGTACACGCTGAGTTCGACCATCTTGGGATCGACCATCAGGAAGCGCAGGGTCCGCGGCGTGTGCCGATACGCGAGACTCGTGATGATCGTATTCACGCAAACGGATTTGCCGGAACCGGTGGCGCCGGCAATCAGGAGGTGCGGCATCTTCGCGAGATCCGCGATCACAGCGCGCCCCTCGAGATCCTTGCCGAGGGCGATCGGCAACGCCGCGCGCATCTGCCGGAATTCCGCCGATTCCAACACTTCACGGAGCACCACCATCTCGGGCGTCGGGTTGGGCACTTCCACACCGACCGCGCCGCGCCCCGGAATCGGTGCCACGATGCGAATGCTGGGCGCGCGCATCGCCAAGGCGAGATCGTCCGCGAGGGCCGCGATCTGTCGCACCTTGACCCCAGGCGCCGGCTCAATCTCGAACTGCGTGACGGTCGGTCCCGTGGTTCGCCCAACCAACTCGCCATCAACTTTAAAGGTGCGAAGCGTCGCCATCAGCTTCTCACCCGCCAAGTCCAGCTCACGCTTGCCGGCGTCGGCGTTCCGCGCGGGCGCGGCGGTGAGCAACTCGGTCGGGGGCAGGTCGTCGCTGAACGGCGACGGTTCCGACGACGCGTCGAGCGCCGCCTCAACCGCGGGCGCGACGGGTCGGGCCGCCTCCCTGGCGTTCTTCCTCGCCTTCACGGCGTCGCGACTCGTCTCGGCGGGCGGAGCGAACGGCGCATCAGGCGCGGCGAGCGCCAAGACGTCACGCGCCAACACGGGGTCAATGGCGGGAAGGTCTTCCGGTTCTGGCTCGAGCTGCTGGGCCAATGTCGGCCGCTTGCGGCTGCTCACGACGGCACGTTCCACACTCGGTCCACCGGACACGCGGTCGGTGTCGTCATGCCGTGCTCCGGAGCCTAGCAACACGCGGAGTGGATTCCAGCGCAGCGTCGCCACGGTGAGCGCACTGGTCGCCAGCAGGAAGAACACCCACGCGCCGGCGGAGCCGAAGCCTTTACGCAGATAGTGGGCGGCGAAGCTGCCCCACAGTCCCGAGCTATCTGAGGCCGTCGGCTCGCCACCGAGCGCAAGCCCGATCGCCACCGGCACCAATGTCACGGTGCCGGTGAAGAGCACCCCCCAGTCGCTGGCATCATTGGCGCGCGCAATCCGTCCAAACAGCGTGAGCGCGACGACCAGACAACCCATCGCGACAATTGCCGCCCCGGGAATCCCAACCGTGCTCACCAAAGCGCAACGCGCCCATGTACCCGCCGGGCCAAACACGCCCGTCGCCTCGAGGCACGATGTCCCGGCATCCGGTGCATTGAAGATGAGCGCGCCGGTCAGAAATACCGCGAGTAACGTGAGCGCGATCGCCGAAAGCTCCCGACGCAGCACAGCGGATTCCATCGTCAGCGTTCCGGCCGAGTCACAGGCTCGAGCTGTAACTGACGATCGTGGTATCGCACCGCTCGGTCATAGCGATCGAGCGTGAGGCACCACTCGACGTCGCGTTCGAAGCCCGCGGCGATCAACGACCCGGCGTGGCCGGCCTCGAGCGCCACCGACGCGATGCCCCCGATGAACGGTCGTTCGGCCATTTCAGCAACGCGCGCGCCGTCCCCCCGCGTGACGCCCTCGACGCCTGCCGTAATGCCACGCACCAGCCGTCCGGCACACACGACATCCTCGAGGGCCACGTGCCGCTCGTGTCCGGCACAGATGATCGTCACGTCCCCACCGCTCTCGATCGCCGACCGCACCGAGGCCACGGTGGCGGCCACGTTCACGAACGCCGCGAAATAGCAGGACCGTGCGCCATGCGTTGCCGCCAAAGCCATGGTACCGTTCGTCGTGGTGAACAGAATCGTCCGTCCGTCGACCGACGCCGGTGTGTACTCGGCGGGCGAATTCCCGAGATCGAATCCATCGATCTTCACCATGCGTCGTTCACCCGCCAGCTGCACCTCGCCGCGCGCATACGCCTTGGCGCGCGACGCCGTTTCGTCAACCGTTTCGAACGGGATCACCACCCGCGCGCCGGCCTCCAGCGCGGCCGCCACGGTCGTTGCCGCCCGCAGCACGTCGATCACGACGACGACGCGATCCGCCACATCGGCGGGCGCCACCTGCGCCTCGCCGAGCAGCACATCGATGCGCACTATGTCGGTTCCTTGAGCAGGTCGGACCCTTCAAACTCCAGCCACTTCGTGTGCACCTTGCCCGCCTTGAAACCGGGGTGCTGCATCACGCGGGCGAGAAACGGCATGGTCGTTTTGACGCCTTCAATAACGAAGCTCTCGAGCGCGATCTGCATGCGCTTGAGCGCCTCTTCCCGCGTGTTGCCCTGCACGATGAGTTTGGCGATCATCGAATCGTAGTACGGCGGCACGGTATAGCCGGCATAGGCGTGCGTGTCGATACGCACCCCGGGGCCACCGGGCTGATGGAAGACGTCGAGCCTGCCGGGGGACGGCTGGAAGTTGCGGGCGGGATCTTCAGCGTTCACGCGGCACTCGATCACGTGACCGCGGAATGCCGGCGTTTCAAGCACCGACAACGGCAGGCCCGCGGCGACACGGATCTGTTCCTTCACGAGATCGACACCGGTCAACATTTCCGTGACGGGATGCTCGACCTGAATACGCGTGTTCATCTCCATGAAGAAGAACGATCCGTCTTCGTCCAGGAGCATTTCCACGGTGCCGGCACCGACGTAGTTGATCGCCTTCGCGCCGCGCACCGCCGCCTCACCCATCTTCTCGCGCAGTTCGGGTGTCATCACCGGACAGGGCGCCTCTTCGATCAGCTTCTGGTGACGACGCTGCACCGAGCAATCGCGTTCACCGAGGTGAATCACATTGCCGTGCATGTCGCCCATCACCTGGAATTCGACATGACGCGGCCGCTCCAGGAACTTCTCGACGTAGACGTCGCCGTTGCCAAACGCCGAAAGCGCTTCGGAACGCGCGAGCTGGAACGACCGCAGGAAGTCATCGGGATCGCGAGCGACACGCATGCCCTTCCCGCCGCCGCCGGCGGCCGCCTTGATGATGACCGGGAACCCGATACCGCGGGCAAATTCCAGCGCCTCCTCGGGATCATCGACGGGGCCGGGCGAACCGGGCACGATCGGCACCCCGCACTCCGCCATCGCCCGGCGGGCAGAGGCCTTATCACCCATCACGCGGATCTGCTCCGGCGTGGGGCCAATGAAGGCAATCCCGGAGGCCCGGCAGGTCTCGGCAAATTCCGCATTCTCAGCGAGAAAGCCGTAGCCCGGGTGGATGGCGTCGGCCCCGGTAATCTCCGCGGCCGCGATCAGCCTCGGGATCTTAAGGTAGGAATCGCGACCCGGGGCGGGTCCGATACAGACGTCGTCGTCGGCGAAGCGCACGTGCAGCGACTCGCGGTCAGCCTCGGAGTACACGGCGACCGTCTGAACATCGAGTTCACGGCAGGCGCGAATGACGCGGAGAGCGATCTCACCGCGGTTGGCGATCAGGACCTTTTTGAACATGTCGTATGGTGGCAGGGTCTAGGCCCTGCCGCCAGTCCCGCGGCCAGCAATCAGGTAGCGGAGCTACCCTGCCGGAAGGCGTCCCAGTTGGTATCGCTGGTCCCATCGACCCCCTGGATCCGAAGCGCGAACTCCGCCGGGTTGGTCGCGTAGAAGAGCGCGTTCTCGTAAGAGATCACCCCCCGCGAGTACCAGTTCATGAGCGACTGATCGAAGCTCTGCATCCCGTACGCCATGCTCCCCTCCTTGATCAGGTCGGGGATGTTCAGCGTGGCGGACAGGTCTCGAATCTGGTCACGAACGGCTTCCGTGTTGACCAGCACTTCGCAGGCGGGCACACGGCCTGGGCGATCGGACCGCGGCACGAGGCGGATCGAAATCACCGACGACAGCGCGTTGGCGAGCGCAAAACGCACTTCGTTCTGCTGGTGCGGCGGATAGAACGACAGGATGCGATTGATGGTCAGCGTCGCATCGGTGGTATGCAGCGTCGAGAACACGAGGTGACCGGTACCGGCCGCCTTCAGCGCGACGTCGAGCGTCTCGAGATCTCGAATTTCACCGATCATGATGACGTCGGGATCCTGACGCAGCACCCGACGTAGCGCCTGCGAGAACGACGCCGTGTCCGTTCCCACTTCACGCTGGTTGATGTGACTCTGGACGTCACGGTGCACGAACTCGATCGGATCCTCGATCGTAATGATGTTCGCGCTGCGGCGTTCGTTGATGTGGTGCACCATGGCGGCCAGGGCGGTGCTCTTCCCAGACCCGGTCACGCCGGTGACCAAGACCAAGCCGCGCGGCTTGAGCGCCAACTGCTCGAGCACCGGGGGCAGGTTCAGGTCGCGGATCGACGCGGCCGCGTGCGCGATCGCACGCATCGCAAAGGCGACGGTGCCCTTCTGCTGATAGACGTTGACGCGGAATCGACCGATGCCCGGGACGTTGATCGCAAAGTCCGACTCACGCATCTCGACGAATTCGCGAAGTTGCGCCGGTGGCAGCAGGTGCTCGGCGAGCGACCGGAGTTCTTCCGGCCGCATCGGCGGCATATCCAGCGGGACGAGGTCCGAGTGCAATCGAAGCGTGGGGGGCCGTCCGACTTTCAGGTGCAAGTCGGAGGCGCCCTCTCGCACCATGCGCTGCAGAGCGGCCTTCAGATCGAGGCCCGAGCCAGGCGCCGTCGGTTTGACGGTGACTGGAGCGGCACCGGAGACCATCGTCATGTCATCCCATCTCAGCCGGTCGGATCAAGGCGGTAGAGCACTTGGCCGTACTCGACGGCGTTCGCGTCGGTGACATTCACCTCACGCACGACACCGTCGAACTCGGACTCGAGCTCATTCATGATCTTCATCGCTTCGATGATACACACAATCTGCCCCTTGCTGATCCGATCGCCGACATTGACGTACGGCTTCGCTCCAGGCTCGGGGGCAGAATAATAGGTGCCCACCATCGGCGACTTGATCTCAAGGAGTGCAGCCTTCGGTGCCTCGGCCTTCGGCGCCGTCGCCACCCCCTCACCCGCAGGACGCTCCGAACCAGCCACGGGCAACACCGGGGCCATGGCAACGGGAGCGGCCAGCTGGGGCGCGACCGTCATGGCCGCGACGCGCTGCTGCGAGCTCTTCGAGATGCGGAGCTTCATCCCTTTATCGGAAGAGATCTCGATGGAATCCACCGTGGAGCCGTCGAGCATCTCGATCAGCTTCTTTACGTAGCGCAGGTCGATCATGGCGGGGGAGTCAAAGGGGATCATCGGCACGGACAGCGCCGAGCGTACAGAAATCAGGAGAGTTCGTGCAGGTCACGCGGGAATCCGGTCAGAACTCTCGGACCAGCAACGGATAAGAAAACGTCATCCTCGATTCTCACCCCACCCCAGCCCGCCCGATAGATCCCGGGCTCAATCGTCACGACCGTTCCGGCAGCGAGGGGAGACTCGACGACGCGGGCCAAGCGAGGCTCTTCGTGCACTTCCAGCCCGATCCCATGACCGAGCGAATGTCCGAAGGCCTCACCAAAACCGCGAGCCGCAATGTAGTCTCTCGCGACCGCATCTGCAGCCATCCCCGTCATTCCGACCCGAAGCGCGCCCGAAGCGCGCAAATTCGCCTCACGTACGATGTCGTAGACCTCCCGCTGCTCGTCCGACGCACGACCCAGCACGAATGTGCGGGTGATGTCAGAGCAGTACCCCGCCGTAACGGCGCCAAAGTCCAACAGGACAAAATCACCCACTTCGAGGACCCGATCGCCGGCGCGGGCGTGCGGCAGAGCCGACCGGGGCCCGGACGCCACAATACTCGGAAACGGGAATGCTTCGCTCCCGGCATCGCGCAGATGGCGCTCGAGTATGCCCGCCACAGCCGTTTCGGTGAGCCCTGCGTGCAACATCGGTATCGTGTGGCGCAACGCGGTTTCGGCCATCGCGATGGCGCGTTCGATGTGCGCCAATTCGCCCGCGTCCTTCACGGCGCGCAGCGTCTCGACCATGTCGGTTGTCGGCCGCCAGGACCATCGGTTGCCCTGCTCCAGCAGCCGGGCGAAGTCGCGATGCAACAGATGCGTCGATTCGAAGCCGATCCGCTCCACGCTCGTCAGGGTTCCGAGCTGTGCCCAAAGACCGGTCCAGAGGTTCGTGCTCTCGATGCGAACGGTCGCGGCCCCGCCGACCTCTTCCTCGACCTGCGTCGCGTATCGGGAGTCGGTGAGGAGAATACAGTCCTTGGCCGTGATGACGAGGAGCGCATTGCTGCCGGAAAATCCGGTGAGATAGCGCACATTCGCCAGTGAGCTGACCAACAAGGCGTCGAGATCGGCGCGAGCCAATGCGTCACGAAGGACCGCCAGCCGAGTCGGCCGGGTATCGATCGAACCAGGGGGGACGTCGGCGCCGCTCACGGACGTCGGCGGAGCGCGGACACCAACCCGCGCAGCGCGAACTCGTAGCCCTCGGCTCCCAGTCCCGTCACGCTGCCAATCGCCGCGCCGGCGAGCATACTGTGGTGCCGCTCCGGCTCCCGGGCATAGACGTTGGAGAGATGGATCTCCACGAACGGGATCGACGTGGCCGTGAAGGCGTCACGCAGCGCGAGACTCGTATGTGTGTACGCGCCCGCGTTCACGACGACCCCCTGCACCACGCCGCGCCACGCGTGCAGGATGTCGATCATCGTGCCCTCGACATTCGATTGCGCCGTGTGCAGAACGACACCGAGGTCCGCGGCGACCCGCGTGAGTCCGGCGTTGATGTCGTCGAGGGTCGCGGAGCCGTAGATGTGCGGCTCGCGCGTGCCCAAGAGGTTGAGATTCGGTCCGTTCAGAATTCCGATGATCACGGATTACCGAGTCCTTTCAACCACGCCGAAAACTGTGCGAGATCGTCGCTCACGGTCGGCGGTGTCACCTCACGCGCCGCCTCACGCGCCGCCTCACGCGCCGCCTCACGCGCCGCCTCACGCGCCGGCGTGTGGCTCGGTGCGTTCGAGGGCGTGTGCGGCGGCAACGACGACGTGGCGGGGTCAGGGAAGAACCGATCGAACGAGAACGGGCCGCCGGGATCGGAAAGCGCCGCCGTCGCGATCGGCGTGACGGAACGCAGGGGAGTGACCGGTCGCGCGGCACCGCCGAGCATCGCGTCTTCGAACGGGAGCTGACCGCCGAAGTGGCGGCTCCCGTCGAACGGCGCAAATGCGTCGGCGAGGGCGCGGGCGGCAAGATCATCGTGTCCTGGGGCGTCGCCACCGAACAGCGACGCCAACCCCTCGGTCGGCGCATCAACGGCCACCGACGCGCGCGGCGGGGTACGGCGGGGGACCCGACGCGTCGCGAGACGAGCGAATCGTTCACGCGCCGTCACGGGTGCGACGGGCTCCTCGTCGAACACCGCCGCGTCGTCGGCCGTCGACTTGATCACCGCGGACGACGGCGGTGTGGCGAACGGCGGCGTCACGCCTGCGACGAACGCGGGCGTGGGGAACGCGGGCGCGACGGATGCCGCATCGGCGGCCAGTCGCTCCTGTAACTCGGCGAGGCGCGCTGTCAGCACGGGGTCGTAAGGGCGCCGGCGCACCAATTCCTCGTAGACCGACGCGGCGCGGGCGGTGAATCCTTGGGACACGAGGAGCTCACCCATCGTTTCCGTCACGAAGGCCGGATTCTGCTCCTCAGGCATGACGTCGACGAAACTGGACTCGACCGAGTCCGACGCAAACGCTGAATCAGCGGTGTCCGTGACGTCGTCACCGAACAGTGCGGCCACCTCCGGCAACGCAGCGGCTGCCGCGGCCGTGAGATCGCGCCCATCGTCGGCCGACGTGGCCGACGTGGCCGAGTCAACGAACGGCGACGGGTCTACATCGGCAATGGGCTCGCGGTCGGGGGCCGGGGCGAGCCACGGAAGTTCCTCGTCGACGTCGTCGCTCGGTTGGATCGCCAGATCGTCGCCGACCGTGTCGGCCTCAGCGGCCACCCACGCGTCAACCGCGCCGTCCGCTCGGGACTCGACCTCACGCGGGACCGCTCTCTGGGCCTCCTCGATGTCAACGAACACGGCCTCCTCATCGAGGGCGGGCCTCGGGAGCGGATCCGTCGATTCAAGACCGAAGGCAGCGACCGCGTCCGGCGTCATTGACGAGACGAACAGTGGGGTGACCGTGCGCGGGGTCCCGATCCGCGCGACCAGTGCCGACGTATCGGGCCACTCCGGGGCGAGGAGCCCCTCTTCAAACGGGTCCTCCTCGGTCGCCGTGTCGCTGAAGCCGAACGGATCATCAGCGGCCTCGACGACCGACCGCGGTTCGCCTTCGCCACCAGCCGCTTCGATCGCGTCGAGGTCGAAGATGACCGCGTCTTGAACGGCGGGCGCCTGCGCGGGCACGGATGCGGGCACGGATGCGGGCTCCAGCGACTCGCCGTGTGCCGTCGGCCACACAGCGGGGGCCCGCAGTCGGGCATTGATCTCGTCGAAATCGACCGCGCGCAACCCGGCATCCGGGGTCGGAATGGCGCCCATCGCCATGGGAGCCAGAGAGAACGGCGGGGTGACCACAGACGGGGGGGGCGACAGGGGCGTCGGGGGCTCGAAGAACGCGGACGCCGTCGGACTCGACGGTTCTGGTTCGGGAACGACCGGTATGACGGCCATCGGCGTGACGAGCGTCGCCAACTGGGCGGCGATATCGTCGTTGCGCGGGTCCGCCTCCAGGACACGCTCGTACCAGCGGCGCGCGCCAGCGGTGTCCCCTTCCCACTTGGCGATGTCGCCGAGGTGGCGGAGGGCCTTCAGATTCTCCGGGTCGAGGGCAAGAGCTTGTTCGAACACGATACGAGCCTCGGACAGATTGCCCGATTCGTAGAGTGCCTGTCCAAACACGATGTACCCGCTCATGTGCTCGGGCTGCTTGGGCAGGAATTCCCGACAGAGGGCAATCGCCTCGGAGAGATGTCCAGCCTTTCGCAACTCATTCGCCAGGGGGGCGAAGTAGCGACGCGGGTTTTCCTCGAACTTGTTCCGGAGCTCGTCGATCCGGGCAGCAGTGCTCATCCGTCCAGTGCCCTCGTGGTGATGTTTCCCGGCCCGATGCGAGGCGCCCGTTCCGTCAGCGTGACAGGCCCCCTGCAACAACTTATAGAAGGTGGCCGATCCGGGAAGTCATTCGTGGTGAAGTGGTGCATCGTCCCCGCTCGTCTTGCTATTCGCGACTCGCGGCGGCTAGCTTACAAGACTCTGCGGCATACGCCTCTCCCATGGAGGTGCGTGTGCCTTTCTGTTTGTCCAGCTTTTCCGCCCCAAGGAGTCTCGCCCCGTGCTGCAATCGATGCGGAGCGCCGCGAAATACATCTGGATCGTGCTGATCGTGGCTTTCGTCGGCAGTTTCCTCTTGTACGAGACCTCGGGTCTCGCAGGCCGCTCGCCCGTGACGACCTCCACCGCCATTGCGACGGTGAACGGCGAAGAAGTTTTGTTAACGTCGTGGCAGAATGCCGTGAATTCCCTCGAGCAGCAGCAGCAACAGCAGCTCGGCCGCGGACTCACACTCGACGAGCGCAAGACGCTCGAAGACCGTGCGTACGACGAACTGGTGACGGAGCTGCTGCTCCAGCAGGAATACAAGCGTCGCGGCATCACGGTTACTGACGACGAAATCCTCGAAGCGGCACGACTCGCTCCGCCGCCGCAGGCCATGCAGTCTCCGGACCTGCAAACGGATGGCCGTTTTGACCTCTCGAAGTACCAGCGCTTGCTCGCCAGCCCGATGGCGCGGCAGTCGGGCATGCTGGCCGGTCTCGAGGCCTACTACCGGAACGAGATCCCGAAGCAGAAGCTCTTCGACCAGATCGCGTCCGACGCCTACGTTTCGGACGAACGTCTCTGGCAGGTCTATCGCGACCGTCACGACAGCGCACAGGTCAGTTACGTCTTGGTGGGACAGAATGCCCTCACCGACACGGCTGTCACTGTCACGGACGCCGAGATTTCGCAGTTCTTCGACCGCAACAAGAAGCGCTTCACGCGGTCTGGCCGCGCCGTGGTCTCCCTGCTGACCGTTCCACGTACGGTCACCGCGGCCGACTCGCTTGACGCCAAGCTGCGAATTGAAAAGCTGCGCGCCGAGATTGTCGGCGGTGCGAAGTTCGAAGACGTGGCCAAGCGGGAATCCACTGACAGCACCTCCGGCGCGAATGGTGGTTCGCTTGGCAAGGGTGGCCGCGGCCGCTTCACGCCGAATTTCGAGACGGCGATGTACAGCCTCAAGCCGGGCGAGCTGTCGCAGGCCGTCCTCACGCCGTTCGGCTGGCACCTGATTCGCGTCGATTCGAAGTCCGGTGACACGCTCGACGTGCGCCACATTCTTGTGTCGATCGGCCAGAGTGATTCCAGCGCGACGCGCACCGATCGTCGTGCCGACTCGCTGGCCAGCAAGGCCGGAAGCCAGGAAGATCCAAAGGCGTTCGACGCCGCGGCCAAGGCGCTCGGCCTGTCGCCGGCCTCGGTGGTCGTGTTCGAGAAGGAACCGTTGTCGTACGCGGGACGCTACGTGCCGAGCGTGAGTGCGTGGGCCTTCTCCGGCGTGCGGGCTGGTGAGACGAGCGATTTGTTCGACTCGCCGGAAGCGTACTACTTGGCGCGTGTCGACTCGATCACGCAGGGCGGCCAGCAGCCATTGTCCGAGGTGAAGGACGACATTCGTCGTCGCCTGACCAAGGAAAAGCGCATCGAAAAGCTGCGTCCAATCGCCGCGCAGATCGCGACCGCCGCGCGCACGTCTACGCTTGAAGCGGCGGCAGCGCAGCGCGGTTTGCAGGTTGAGAAGTCGCCCGCATTCGCGCGCGTTGACGCGGTTCAGGGCTTGGGCCAGTTCGAGCCGGCGGTCGGCGCGTCGTTCACCGTGCCGGTCGGCCAGGTGGCCGGTCCATTCAAGGCGGTTGACGGTATGGTCGTCCTTCGCGTTGATAGCCGAACGGATGCAAGCCGCCCGGCGTTCGAAGCCGACAAGACCACGCAGCGCCAGCAGCTGGTACAGTCGCTGCGCCAGCAGCGCGTTGACGAGTTCCTGACGAACCTGCGCGAGAGCGTGACGGTCGTCGACAAGCGTCCGACCGTGATGTCGGCCTTGCGTCGTCAGTCGGGCGTCTGATCGTAGGCGACCGCACAACAAAAAGCCCCCGCGATGCCTGGCATCGCGGGGGCTTTTTGTTCGAACGAGAACAACAATCAGTTGAGCAAGCGCTTCGGTTCGGGGCGCTCTTCTTCGGCCGTCGTCTGCTCTGCCGTTCCAGCACCAACGCGATCGTTCCGCGGGGCCGGCTCGGTGATTTGACGCTGCGCGTCACTCAGATTGCGCTTGAACTCGTTGATACCCTTACCGAACGACCCTGCGATCTCCGGAATGCGCTTCGCTCCGAACAGGAGTAGCACAATCACAAGGATGATCATGATCTCCATGAAACCGAAATTCTGTAACCCCATAAGGAACTCCTAGAAGAGGGACCGCGCGATCAGGTAGGCGATCAAAACTCCCAGGAGGCTCAAAAGTGAGACATCCAGGGCGACAGGTCCAACAGCGAACTTCAATATAATCAGGTCGATCGGCAACGGCCCGATTGCCGGCGTCACACCGGTCGTCAAGAACTCCTTGACAGCGCCGGCCGGCAAAAACCGACGCGCGACCTGCGTGAGCAGCCCGCCGGACACGAATCCGGAGGCGAGCACCAACACATGGAACACTGGACGGTGCTTGGATGGTCCACGGGCCATCACCAGCGCCTCTCGACGACGTACGCGATAGAGTCCGTCAACGCTGTACGTGCCGCGCAGTCTGGCAGATCGGCCAGCGCATCCTCGGCTTCCCGGGAGAACTGATCGGCTCGCCGACGGGCATAGTCCAATCCGCCGTGGTCGCGAACGATCTCAACGACCTCGGTGATCGCCTCGTCTTCCGGCTCGGCGGTCGCGAACAGGGCTTCAACACGAGTGCGAGCCGATGCCGGCATCTCCCGCAACGCGGCAATCAGCGGGAGGGTGACCTTGTGCTCCTTCAGGTCCAGTCCGCTCGGCTTACCGGTCATCTCCTGGCCTTCCGTGTAGTCCAGCAGATCGTCGGCGACCTGAAAGGCCATGCCGAGCCGCTCGCCGAAGCGCGCGAGGGATTCGCGATGCTTCGGCGCGCCACAGAGGGCGCCCACTTCGCAGGAGGCCATGAACAGCGAGCCCGTTTTCGCGCGAATCAGCGTTTCGTAATCGCGTTCGGTGAAGGCCAGCGCGTCGTACGCCGCGAGCTGGCGAATTTCGCCGAGGGTCATCTCGTTCGAGGCATGCGTGACCGCCTTCATCGCCTCGAGGTCGCCCATCGTCACGAGTTCGCGCAGCGCGCGCAGATAGAGATAGTCGCCCATGATCACCGAAACCTGGTGACTGAACAACGCATTGACCGTCGGCATGCCGCGACGTAGCACCGAATGATCCACCGCATCGTCGTGGACCAGCGTGGCGAGATGGATCAGCTCGATGATCGCAGCGAACGTCACCGCGCGAGCGGGCGGTTCGTGTTCGACGCTGCTGGCCAGAAGCAACAAAGTGGGCCGGAAGAGTTTCCCCTTCATCCCCATTAGATGCCCCTGCACGTCGTTCACCAGCGGCACATCCGCGGAAACGATGCGCCACAACTCCTGCGACACCTTGGATAAGTCGTCCTGCACGGGCGCCTGTATGTCGCGCAGGGCCGCCGCCAACGCCGTCGGCGTCCGCGTGGAAAGCATCATCGCGCTACCTGGTCGAGCGCCGCCAGTCTGGCGGCAGCGTCACGGAAATGGATGTCAGTGGCATACACGCGCTGAAAATAGCTACGAGCCTCGTCCCAGCGCTGCAGGGCCTCGCATGAATATGCGAGAAGGTAGAGGACCCCCACACGTTGCTCGTCATCTAACCCCGGTTCGTGGAGCGCCCGGGACAGTACCGTCGCCGCGACCTGGTACCGTCCCTGCTCCACGAAACATTGCCCCAAGGCTTCGTAGGCGGGGAGTCGGTGGGACCGACTCCTGAGCGCCCTCTGGAACTCTTCGACCGCATCGTCGAGCAGCCCCATTTCCTTGTAGGCGACGCCGAGGTCGTAATGGCTCTCGTGGTCATCCTCTCCAAGAGAACGCGCGACCCCCTCCTTAAAGTGCCTGAGCAGGGCATTGAAATCAGCCTGTTCGTCGCCGCTGATCGCCGGCTCCCGCATCCGCATCCGCGTCGACACAGGCGCGTTGTCGTCCCGGAGCCAGTCAGCGAGATCCACGAAATTCGCATCGCTCCCTGGCTTGGGGGGCGGTGGCGGCGCCGCGCTGCCAAGTGCCGCCCGGGCCCGATCGTCATAGGGGTCGATTTCGAGGACGCGCGTATACACGGCCCATGCACGGTTCTCCTCACCAATCCGCACGAGCGCGTCGGCCAAATCGAGGTACGCCACCCGGAGGCGTCCCTGATCCTGAATGCGCACCGACAATTCAACGCGCTTCTGATGGAACGCGACGCGTTCCGGGGCGACCTGGACGAGTGTATCGGCGATGTCGGCCCCCGCCGGCAGATCGCCCTGCCCGACTAGGCCCTGTAGCGCCGCCTCGAGCTCCGCGAGCCCAGCATCGCGTTCTCCGGCCTCGAACAACGCCTCGGCGAGACGTCGGCGCAGCAGCCAGTCGTGCGGGAGCTTGGCCACGGCGGCCCGTAGCGCATTGCGGCGTGAGGTCGCCACCAGCGTCGCCTCGGCCGCCACCGCGGCAATCGGGAGCGACGGCGTGACCATGACCGGTCGCCCCTCGTCGACGGGCGCATACGCCAGCCGTGCCGGCGCGTGTACCGTCACCAGGTCTTTGTTGGGCGCCTCCTCCTCCCTCGGCGGTTCGCCGACGGCGCCGTCTACGGCAGCGTCCACCGTCGCGACACGGTCCTCGTTCGTGGCCGCAGGCTCGGCATCTGCCGCCGCAGGGGCCCCGGACACGCCGACTACGCCGAGGGCGGCAATGCCGTCCGCGACGAGAGCATCGTCGAGCATCAGCGGGGGCAGTTCACCCGGCAGAATGAAATCGTGCGGATCGATTCGAAACGGCACACGAAGCGCCGCGACCGGCTCCGCCGCGACCAGCTCCGCCGCGACCGGCTCGGCGGCTTGCAGAGGGTCCGCGCCGACCATCTCGACCTCGTCGTCCGCCACATCGAGGATGAGATCTCCCACGTCCTCCGTCACGATCCAGTCGAGCGCGGGCGACTGGAGCGGCGTCTCGGTATGAATCACATTCGCGACGCCGGGATCGTCGGCGCCGAAGGTGAAATCCTCCGCGAGGACATCGTCGAGAGACTGGTGCGGTTTGGAAATCGCGGACCGATCTCCGGTGGGTTGAAAGCCACGCTCCTCGTGCACGTCGACGCGCCCGTCCGGGTCGCGCAGGCCAGTGACGTCACCCGCGTGCCCAGATGGGTCGACCACGGCTTCGGCCACCCCCGTCTCATAGACCTTGAGCCCCTTGAGCGGGGGCGCCCCAACATCGGAGAAATCACCAGACGCCTCCAGACCGTCGAGACGCTCGACCATTGGCGCATCGGCCGATTCGACGTCGGTCGCCGGCATCACGCCCGCGGCGTCGTCGGTCGCGACGGCAGGGTCAGCGAGCACATAGGCGTCGAGCACTGGCGCGGGCACTGGCGCGGGCACTGGCGCGGGCACTGGCGCGGGCACTGGCGTCGGCTCCGTCTCTGCCAACGGCGCGGTCACCGGAGGGAACAATGGCGCGGCGGCCCCCCTCGGCGCGACCGGCAGGCTCACCGGAACCACCGTAGGCGGCCTCTCAACGGTAAACGCCGGCACGATGGCGAGGGGCGGCGGCGTCAGCATCCGCGTGGCGCGCATCGGTGTGCGGCGGGACACCGGTGCCCCGTAGTCCACCTCGAGGAAGATCAGGTCCTGCGACTTATCCCGATAGGTGGGCGGGGGGCTCTCCTCGCTCACGGCCATGGAAGCACTCGACGGCGTACGACGGCGCGGCAGCACGATTCCCGCGCGCTCCGCGTGCTCGTCGACCAGGCGGCGCACCTCCGTAAGCTCCGGCATGAGGTCTGCCACCTCGGCGAGCGCGCGCATGCCCTCGTCGACCCGCTCTTCCTGCTGCATACGCGTCGCGTACTCCAGGAAATTACGCGTGGCGTCGCCGCGGAGCCCCTTTCGGGCGCAAATCCGCCCCAACGTGAAGTACACGTTGGCGCGCCCGGGCGCATTGCGCAAAATCTTGTTGCAGAGCGCGATCGCGTTGTTGAACAGACCGGAGTTCGCGTAATGCTCGACGGCACGCTCGTAATACGTGATCGCGTCGGGAACGCGCCCCTGACGCAGGGCGAGGTCACCCACCTTGTTCAGCAGCGCGACGTCGACGTCCTCACCGGCCAACTCGCTCTCCTCAATCGCCCGGACGTACGAGGCGATCGCGCGATCGATCTGTCTCAGCTGCTCGAACTCAGCCGCCTTCTTCCGGTGCTTCGCGGCGTTAGACATGAGGTCGAGAATGACTCCGAATTGCTGGACGACCGGTCTGTCGGCGGGCTCGCGTGAAAGGCATGAGCACGTCAGGACGTAAGCGGCGAAAGCTACGGTTCACAGGGACGGGTGACAAGCACGCCCACTCGCCCACGCCACCCGACAAAGACGCTCGCCAAACCAGTAAGGCAACGCACGGAAATCATCGACCGCATGCACGGCGATGTCCGCGCGGAATCCCTCGCGCAATTGACCAGTGGATCCGGCCAGCCCGAGTGCGGCCGCGCCGTTCACGGTAGCCGCAATCCAGGCCTCCGACGCGGATAGCCGGAGCTGGCTGACCGCCAGCGTGAGCACCAGCGGGAACGACTGCAGCGGGGACGTACCCGGGTTCAAATCGGTGGCAACCGCGATCGCGACCCCTGCCTCGATCATCGCGCGGGCTGGAGCCTGTCGACCGGTTCCCAAAAAGAGCATCGTGGCTGGCAATAACGTGGCCACCGTCGACGACGCGGCCAGCGCCGCGATCCCGTCGAGCGAGATCGCGGCCAGATGGTCGGCGCTGGTGGCCCCCATCTCAGCGGCCAGCACTGCCGCGCTGCCATCATGCAACTCGTCCGCGTGGAGCTTGAGCGCCATGCCGTGATGCCGGGCCGCCGCCAGCAACCGTCGCGTCTCGGGCACGGTAAACACCCCGGGCTCGCAAAACACGTCAGCGAAGCGCGCCAACCGTTCGGCGGCCACCGCCGGATAGAGCTCGTTCGTGAGACAGTCGATCCACGCCGCCCGGCCGTCCGGCCGTTCCCGATACTCGAGTGGCACTTCATGCGCCCCAAGGCAGGTCGGCACGATGTTGAGGGGACCGGTGGCGGCAAGGCGCCCAATCACGCGCAAGGTCCGCAACTCGTCGTGCACCGTAAGTCCGTACCCGGACTTGATCTCCACCGTGGTGACGCCGCCTGCGGCAAGCGCCTGCAACCGCGGCACCGCGCGAGCAAAGAGGTCATCGTCGCTGCGGGTACGCAGGTCCCGCACCGAGGCGTGAATCCCGCCGCCACGACGCGCAATCTCTAGATACGGCACACCTGTCGCGCGCAGTTCATGCTCTTCGTATCGCGCGCGTCCGAACACGGTATGTGTGTGCGAATCGACGAATCCGGGCGCGAGCACACCACCGTCGCAGTCAATCTCCGCGGCGTCCGGAAATCGGCGACGCAACGCGGCATCATCAGCGACCTCGACGATGCGATCGCCCTGCACCGCCACCCCAACGCCCGACTGCACGCCTGCGTCCTGCATCTCGGCGCCGCGACGCGCGCGGGCGGGCCCCGCACACGTCACGGTCTGCGCGGCGTTCACGAACAGCGTTACACCGGCGTTGGCCGTGGATTTCGGCCTCGTCATGCCATCACATCCCTCACGCGCGACATCAGTCGCAACGGAGCCTGCGCCTCTCCTCGGCAGGCGTAGAAACAGGCATTGCAGTTGATCGGCGCGTATCCCTTGTAGTCCTGCCAGGGTCCATCCGGCTTGAAGTCCGGACAGCGGCGCACCAGCCCCTGCGGATCGATGTGAATGGTCGTGGATCCGCTGCGGCATGGCTCCGTCATCTCACCACGCACGTAGCGCGGAATCTGCTCGAGATAGTAGTCGGAGTTCGTGATCACCCCACGCTTGCGCTGCTTGTAGGCGAGGAGTTGCTGCACGACTTTCTCGAGGTCACGCTGCTGCGCATCGCCGAGCAGATAGTTGCCATTGCCGTTCTTGAAGTCGGTATACAGCGAGAAATTCACGCCACCACCGAGGGCGGCCGCGCGCTCCACGATCGGCATGATCTGATCGAGATTGTCGTTCTTGATGACCGTATTGAACCGTACACTCCCGATCCCCGCCGCCTTCATTTGCGGGACTAAATCAAGGATCTTGGCCGACAGTCCGGGGATGCCACGCGCCGCGTCGTGCCGCTCGTCGAGGTAGTCCAGAGAAATATTGAACTGATCGACGCCCGCATCCCACAGCGACGTCGCGCGGTCGAGCGAGAGCATCGCGCCATGCGTAATCATCTGTACGTACGTGTAACGCACCGCGCTCCGCACCGAGGCCACGATCTGTTCGAGGTCTTTGCGCAGCGTCGGCTCGCCGCCGGTGAAGGTGACGAGCATCGGCGAGAAGCGACGCGCAATCTCGGCGAAGTCGCGCATCTCGCTATGCTTTGCCTCGGCGGGCGTTTTCCAGTAGTCACAGAAGCCGCACTTGGCGTTGCAGCGCATCGTGACTTCGAAGTTCAGCAGCACCGGTCGATTCCGCGCACGCAGCCATGCGTACTTCCCGAGGAAGATCGGCACGTGCCACGGACGATATCGACTCGACAGCATCAGCGTTCCTGCATCGGGAGGCGAATACCTTCGCGAGCCGCGGTGGCAATCGCAATATCGTAGCCCGCATCCGCATGCCGGGCGACACCGATGCCCGGGTCGTTGGTGAGGACGCGTTCGAGCCGGCGACGCATGCGCTCACTGCCGTCCGCCACAATCACCTGACCGGCGTGCAACGAATTACCGATCCCGACGCCGCCACCGTGGTGAAACGAGACCCATGACGCGCCACTGGCCACATTGAGCAGCGCGTTGAGGATGGCCCAGTCCGCGATCGCGTCACTCCCGTCGCGCATCGCTTCCGTTTCGCGAAACGGTGAGGCTACACTGCCGGTGTCCAGATGATCGCGGCCAATCACGATCGGCGCCGACACTTCCCCTCGCGCCACGAGATCATTCAAGGCGAGCGCGAATCGGGCACGCTCACCCTGCCCGAGCCAGCAGATACGCGCCGGAAGACCCTGAAAGGCGATACGCTCGCGGGCAAGTTCGATCCAGCGACGCAGCTGTGTATCATGCGGAAAGAGTTCGAGCACTAACTCGTCCGTGCGCGCGATATCGGCAGGGTCGCCGGATAACGCCACCCAGCGAAACGGGCCCTTCCCTTCGCAAAAGAGCGGCCGCACGTACTCGGGCACAAAGCCGGGAATCCGGAACGCATCGTCGATCCCGGCATCGAACGCCACGGTGCGAATATTGTTGCCGTAGTCGAAGGCGATCGCACCACGGTCCTGCAGCGTACGCATGGCCCGCACGTGCGCGACGACCGACGCCGTGGACCGCGCGACATACTCGGTTGGATCGGCAGCGCGCAGCACGGCCGCGTCGCCCAGCGACAGTCCAGCCGGGACATATCCGACGAGCATATCGTGCGCGCTCGTCTGATCGGTCACGACGTCAGGAACCACACCGCGTGTGACCAGTTCAGGCAACACGTCGGCGGCATTGCCGACCAGGCCGACGGAGAGCCCACGTCGTTGCGCCTGTGCCTCGGCAAGCCACGCGAGCGCCTCATCGAGCGAGTACGTCATGCGATCGCAGTAGCGCGTCTCGATCCGCTTGGCGATGCGCGACGCATCGACATCGATGCCGAGCACCGCCGCGCCGTGCATCGCGGCGGCGAGCGGCTGCGCTCCGCCCATCCCGCCCAAGCCCGCCGTGACCACCAGACGGCCCTCGAGCGTACCACCGAAGTGGCGCGTGGCCACCGCGCCGAATGTCTCGTAGGTGCCCTGCACGATGCCTTGGGAACCGATGTAGATCCACGAGCCGGCCGTCATCTGCCCGTACATCGTAAGACCAGCCCGCTCGAGCCGACGGAACTCATCCCAGTTCGCCCAGCGGCCCACCAGATTGCCGTTCGCGATCAAGACGCGCGGCGCCTCTTCATGGGTGCGGAACACCGCCACCGGCTTGCCGCTCTGCACCAGCAACGTCTCGTCGTTGGCCAGCGTCTTGAGCGTGCGAACGATCGCGTCGAAGGCCTCCCACGAACGCGCCGCGCGACCCGTGCCACCATACACCACCAGCTCGTCGGGCCGCTCCGCGACGTCAGGATCAAGATTGTTCATCAGCATCCGGAGCGCGGCCTCCTGCTCCCATCCGACGCACTGCATTGCACTGCCACGAGAGGCGCGGACCTCCCGCGGTCCGCGCGGGCTCTCGGCGGGCACGGGTGCCGGTACGTCGATCACGGCGTCGGTCATACGACGAAGCCCTCGGTGATTGCATCGAATGCGCCTGCAGCCACGGCGTGTCCCAGCTGGGTAATGTCGGGAGCCGGCGGTCGGTCGCCGCTGGCCCGCGCGACGTGCTGTCGGATGACGGCGTGGGCGCGTTCGACCGCCACGCTGCTACGCAGGGGACGGCGATACTCGAGTGCCTCGGCGGCCGCGATAAGTTCAATCGCGAGCACGTGCCGGAGGTTGCGCACCGAGCGTCGCAACTTGGTCGCGGCACCCATCGCCATCGGCACCACGTCTTCCTTGTTGCCATCGGTCGGAATGGAGTCGACGCTGGCCGGGTGCGCCAACCCCTTGCACTCGCTCGTCAACGCGGCGGCGGTGACCTGCGCCATCATCTGCCCCGACTCGAGCCCCGGCGAACCGGCCAGAAATGGCGGCAGACCCTGGTTGAAATCGGGGTGGACCAAACGGTCGGTACGCCGCTCGCTGATAACCGCGAGATTGGCGCAGACGATCGCGAGGAAATCACTCGCCATCGCCACGGCTTGCCCGTGGAAGTTGCCGCCGCTCAGCAACTCGCCGGTGGCGAGCACCAGCGGGTTGTCGGTGGCCGCGTTGAGTTCGCGTGCAATGACACCACGCGCGAAACGCAAGGCATCGAGTGCCGGACCGTGGACCTGTGGGACGCAGCGCAACGCGTACGCATCCTGCACCCGCGGATCGCCGAAGCGGTGCGACTCGCGAATTTCGCTGCCGTCGAGCAACATGCGGAGCATTGCCGCCGATTCCATCTGCCCCGACTGTCCGCGCGCCTCCTGAATTCGCGCATCGAACGCATCGGGCGTACCGAGCAACGCTTCAAGACTCATTGCCGTCGCGATATGCGCCGTGTGCCACAGTCGGGTCAATTCCGCGCACGCCAGCGCCGCCACGGCGGTGTGCGCCTGTGTCCCGTTAATCAGCGCGAGGCCCTCCTTCGCTTCGAGTGTGACGGCGGAGAGCCCCGCCGCCGCGAGCATTTCATGCGACGGCGCCTCGCGTCCCTGAAAACGGGCGGTACCTTCGCCGATGAGTGCGAGCGCCAAGTGCGCAAGCGGTGCGAGATCGCCACTGGCGCCCACGCTGCCTTGCTCCGGCACCACGGGCCACACGCCAGCATTGAGCATCGCCAGCAACGACTCCACCACAATCGGGCGGGCACCGGCATAGGCCGTGGCAAGCACGTTGGCGCGAAGCAGCATCATGGCGCGCACTTCGCGTTCAGGCAGTGGATCACCAACACCCGCCGCATGACTCCGCACGAGATTGCGCTGCAGCGCCGCGAGCTGATCACCAGCAATGGTGACCTCGGAAAGCTTTCCGAACCCCGTGTTGATGCCATACACCGGCTCGGCGCGCGCGACCGCGCGATCGACGACGTCGCGTGTAACCTGCATGCGCGCCCTCGCCTCAGGGGCCAGGCCGACGGCGACCGTGCCATCGGCCACGGCCATTACGTCGGCAATCTGGAGCGAACGTCCGTCAAGTAGCAGCATCGTGTCGCGTCTCTACGCGGAGTGAAGCGACGGATCAGAACCCACTGGATGAGCGGTAGGTCTGGCGGTCGTAATTGAACTTGAGCTCCGGTTGCGCCTTCAAGGCAATGAAAAAGTTGAAGGCGAAGCTTCCGCTCGGCGTTTGTGAGAAAGTGAACACGGCATTCCAATCATGCAACTGGCGCTGCAGGCCCACCTGCTGGCTCGCGAATCGAGCACGTTCCACGTCGTACTGCGTGCTCCACTGCGCCGACCAATTCGGCGTGATGTTGAACGACATCGTCGCCGACACGTTCTGCGTGGCCGGCTGGATGAACACCGGGGCACCAATGGCGCTTTGCCCCGAAGTCAAGCCAGTGGCCTGCGCGCTCTGCGCATTGAGCAGACATTGATCGTAGACGAACAGCCCGAGGGCGCGCTGCGGCTCACAGAACCTTGACGGGTCGTTCACGATCTGCGTGCCGCCACGCGGCCGACGCTGTCGCACCGCGTTGTACTGCAGATTCAGGTCCCACCCGCCACCGGACGGCAACGACGCCTGCATGCCGCGCATGTTCCCACCACCAGCGGCATTCATCTGACGACTCTGCTGCGCCACATTCTGGTCGGACGCACTCCGCGGTGCGTTGGTGCCGTCGATCGCTTCCAGCTCCGTCGACATGCCAAGCAGCCGGCCGAACAGCGCGACCAGCCCCGACTGTCCGTTGAGCGAGAAGGTGACACCAAAGTCGGTGCGATACGGGCTGAACGTGGCGGTATCCGACGCCGGGTCGCCCTGGAACAGATCGTACGACGTGCGGAAATCGAGACCGGGCAACAGATCGGTGCGCCCCGAGATCGTGAACATCTTGTCGGTGAAGCCGTTGCCGGTGGAGTCAGCGCGGATGAAATCGTACGACAGCGACGAAAAATTCAGCGCGAGCAGTTTGATCTTCTTCCCCGACTCCGGCGCCGAATCGGCAGCCGACTTGAGCTTCGCTTCCAAGTTGGTTGAGAGGTTCAGCGACACACGGTTCTGGGCAAGCGACGAGAGATAGCCGACGCGCGTGCGCCCGAGCGCCTGCAGATACTCGTCGCTCACGTTGGCATTCGGTGAGTAGCTGTAGCTGAGACCAGGGGTGATCGAATGGCGGATTTTGGCGACCGAACCAAGACCGGGAAGCATCGCGTACAGAGTCGGCGAGGCCGACAGCGCGTAGCTCAGACGCTTCGACTGCTGCACCCACTTGCCGCCGCTGCGTTCCGTGCGAACGAATAGCCCCGACGCGCCGTCGACGTTGTTCACCGAAATCGAGGGCGACAGGTTCCACGTCCCTTGGAAGAAGCGTGGTAACCCGAACGAGGTATTCCAGTCGAAATTCGACTCATACGTCTTCGCGAAGATGCGCGTGGAGCGGATCGACGTATCGCGCACCCCAATGATCTCGCGCTGCTCCGGGAAATTGCGATACTGATCGGACAAGGTGAACGAGTTATTCCACTGCCAGTCGCCGATCTTGATCGGCGTCTCGAACCCGAACTGCATATTCCGGCGGCTCGCATCAAAGCGCGAGCTGTCGATGCCGCCACCCGGACGGATGTTGTACACGTACGGGAACTGCAACCCCTGGTCGATCTTGCTCTGCCCGGTGACCGCCAAGCGCAGCGACGGCGTCCACGAGAACGGACCACCGGCGAGCGTACCGGCCGTGACGTTCAGCGACGGAAAATCCATGTCGACTTGCGTCCGCCCGGGATACTGCACCCGACTGCCGCCCACGTTGATCTGTGCCGGACCCACCTTGGTCTGGTAGTTCAATTGAGAGCGGATCGTCGCATTGGCCGCCGTGGGATTGACCGTCGTCTGCCGCTGGATCTGCGTGTTCTGCACCCAATTCAAACGGGCGGTCAGCCGCGTCTGACGCGAGAAGTCCTGATTGTGATTCCAGGTGATCGACGTATTCGTGGTGCCGTTACGCTGCGCCAGATACGACACGGCTGTTTCGCCGCTGATGAATCGGTCGAGCCACTTGTAACGCAGCTCGACATTCCCGCGCAAAAAGCCGGGGTCCTGATCCGTGCTGCGCGCGCCCGAACGCCAGTCGAAGGATGCCTCGGCGTTCATGTAGTCGCTGATGGCCAGGAAATACCCAATGTTCGTAATGCTGCGCCGATACGACGGGCTG
This sequence comes from Gemmatimonadota bacterium, assembly GCA_947461225.1. GTDB lineage: Bacteria > Gemmatimonadota > Gemmatimonadetes > Gemmatimonadales > Gemmatimonadaceae > Gemmatimonas. The sequence goes on from CANHJV010000007.1 coordinate 29,419, forward strand.
TTCCGGAACAGTTCAGCAATGCCGAAGTTCGGCGTGAGCATGCCGCTGCGCCGTCCGCTACGCACATCCTGAAAGAAAAAGGGAATCCAGAACACCGGGACTTCGCCGATATACAACACGCCCGGCCGCGCCACCATCACGTTCTCCGACACGAACTTCATGTCTTTCGAGGTGAAGTGAAAATGTGGTTCGGCATGATCGCAGTACGTGAACGAGCCATTCTTGGCGAACACGATATGCCGACCGCTCACCAGCGAATCGGAGATGATCGTGCCGCGCTCCGCGCTCAGGAAGAGCCGCTGACCCGACGTCACCGAGGTTGAGAAGGCGCCGGTCACCCCCTGCTTCGATTGCAGGTCGTACTCGATCCGGCCATTGGCAATGAAATCGTCGGCGTCCTGCTGCTGTGGATCACGCAGAAGCACCGTGTCACCGATCGCGACGACTCGCTTCGTGGAGTCGTTGTAGACTATCGAGTCACCGATGATCATCGTCTCGTCGCGCTGCACCGCCGACGGCTTCCCTTTGAGAATCAGCGCGCGCGACAGCGCATTGAAAAAGACGGTGTCACCCTGATACTGCACCTTCCGATACCCCTCGCGATCGAGCAGCGCGCGCATGAGCGAGTCGGGCGGTGTCCAGGTAAAGACGTCGCGATCCTTGCTCAACGGCGCCAGACTGTCCTGCCCCGGCGCCCGACCCGGCGCCGCTCTTCCTGCCGGCGTGGGACGCGTGGGCGCGGGCCGTTGGGCGGTCAACGGCGCCGCGAGCACCAGACCGCCGAGCACGACGAGGACGATCGCGAACACGACGGAAAACCATCGGCCGCGTGCAGGCACCCCGGAAACGGGCACCGATCGACTCACTCGTCCCCGGCAGCGATCCGCCGTTCGCGACGACGGCTGATGAACTTCGACACCGTGATTGACACCTCGTACAGCAGGTACAGCGGGATCGTCAGCGCGATCAGCGACGTCGGGTCCGAGCCCGGCGTGATCAGCGCGGCCGCCACAATGCAGCCCAGAAAAGCGTGACGCCGAAACTTCGAGAGATACTGCGGCTGCACGATCCCCATGGCCGACAGCAACGCAATGACAATCGGCAGTTCGAAAATGGCGCCGAACGCGAGACACATCGAAATCACGAAGCTCACGTACTGATCGACCGTCTGCATGATCTGCACGGAGCCGCTCTGAAAGCTCATGAAGAAGCTGAGCGTGACGGGCAGCACGTAGAAAAATGACAGCGCCATACCGGCCAGAAAGAGCACCGCGGCGCCGATCAGTGCCGGGATCACCGCCTTCTTCTCGTGTCCGTACAGCGCAGGAGACAGGAATCCCCACAGCTGCCAGGCGAGGACCGGCGACGCCGCGATCAGACCGAGCGTGATCGAGGCATCCATCACGATGTCGAACAGATCGCTCACATGCGTGACCATGAGCGGCTGCTTCAGGTATGGCTGAATCGGCTGCGACAGGAAGGCGATGATGTCGACCTGCTTGGTGTACAACAGCGCGAAGGCGACGCCCACACCGATGGCGATCGCCAGGGCACACCGGAACAGCCGCCAGCGCAGTTCCTCGAGGTGATCCAGGAACGGCATTTCCACACTGTTACTGCTGGACATCGATGAAGTCGTCCTGATCGCGCGGTCAGCGCAGCGTCTTGAGTTGTTCGGCCGCGAGCTCGGCCTCATCGCTGCGCGGATAGCGTGCGATCACCTGCTCGAGGAGCTGCCTGGCCTGCGTGGCGCTTCCCTGCTGTAGCACCAGCTGCGCCCGCTTGTAGAGCGCCGTGGGTGCCTTAGCCGACGTGGGATGGGCACTCACCACCGCCGCATACGCCGCATCGGCAGCGGGCAGATTCTTTTCCTTCGCGAACGACTCCGCGATCCAGAACTGCGCATCGGGCGCGTAGTCGGACGTGGGATAGTTCGTGAGCAGTTCCTGGAAGAACAAGCGCGCCGTGCCGCTGCTGCCGCGGGTAAGCTGATCGCGCCCGTCGGTATAGAGCTGGTTGGGTCCGGGCGCGCGCGTGACCGCGCTATCAACCGCCGGCGGTGACGTACGCCCACTCGTTGGCGGTACGACCGGCGACGCGGTGCCGGCGGTCGGCGCGGCCACCGGGGCCGTGCTGCGCGACTCGATCTCCGAGCGCAGTCGGGCGATCGTCGCTTGGCTCTGCCCGAGCAGTGTCTGCACCTGCAGCATCTGCTCCCGGATCGCGCGCATATCGCCGCGCAGGTCGCCCTGAATGCTGACAGTACGGGCGCTGACCTTCGAGAGCGAGTCGCTGGCGACCTGCAACATCCGCATGGTCTGGGTCAGCGCGTCGCGCTGCTCCAGCTGATTCTTGAGGATCTCGGCGCGCAGCGACGAAATGTCACTCTGCACGATGCGTACATCCCCACGGGTCGCGAAACAGCCTCCCGTGGCGGCGAGCGCCACGAGAGGAACGAGCCGCCACACCCGGGAGCGCAGCGCGTGCCGAAGTCCGAGTGCGGCGGCGCTCATCACTGGGCGCGCAGCTGATCGCCGCCGGCGATGAGCTCGAACTCGTCGCGACGGTTGCGCGACCAGGCTTCTTCCGTCGTGCCCTGCACCGCCGGACGCTCACGTCCGAACGACGCCGTTTCGATGCGCGAGGCATCGACGCCACGGTCGGTCAGGTACCGCTTTGCCGCTTCGGCACGACGACGGCCGAGGGCAATGTTGTACTCGTCGCTGCCACGCTCGTCGCAATGCCCCGCAATGCGGATCTTGACGGCCGGGTTGGCGTTCAGCACCGAGATCTTGGCATCGAGATTCGCCTTCGCATCATCGCGGAGTTCGTCCGCGTCGTACTCGAAGTAGATCGTCTCCAGCAGGCGCGCACGCGTCGCCGCCAGCTTCGCCCGATACTCTTCCATCGTGTCGCGCGCGGCCGGAGTGGTATTCGTCGGCCGTGTCGGCTGCTGCTGCTGCGCAACGGGGGCCGTATCCGTCTTCGGGGCAACGACCGGCTTCTTGCGGCAGGCTCCCAGCACCAGCGTGCTGGAGGCCAACACCAGGGTCAGACGAGACACACGCATCATGTCGGAAAACTCCGAGGGGTGAAGTGAAAAGGGTGGTGGTTACTGCGACAACAACCGCGGGGACCACGAGGACAATCTCGCCTCAGACCCGAAGGTGAGTTGGCGTGAGCGTCCGGTTTCGATATCCACGATCCACAACTGGCGCGTTCCGCCCCGCGTCGACGAGAACACGATGTGCCGGGAATCCGGTGCCCACGACGGGTCATCGTTCCGGCCGTCGTTCGTCACGAACTTCACGGACTGGTCGCGCAAGTTGATGGTCATGATCTGGAAGGTGCCGCCGTTTCGAGACTGAAACGCCACGAGGCGCCCATCGGGAGACCAGTCCGGCCCCGCACGGTAGTCGCGATCGCCGAACGCCGCCGCCGTAAGCAGCTCCACGTTCGTTCCATCCAGATCGCTAATATACACTTCGGGATGCCCCGAGCGGTCTGACATGAACGCGATTCGCTGCCCATCAGGACTGAACGTCGGCTGCGTACTCGCCCGGCCACGTCCCACCGTGATCCGACGCGGCGCCCCACCTTCGATGGGCATGGCGTACAGATCCGTGCCGCTCTCCGAGCCCCGCGCGTACACCACGGTCCGCCCATCGGGAGCGATCGCCGGCGAGCTGTGCTCGATGCCAGGCGACGAGGCCAGCGTGCGCTGGGCTCCCGTGCCGAGGTCCGTCATCATGATCGGATTACGGACGCCGTCGAGCACACTGTACACGAGGCCACGCCCGCCTGGGAGCCACTGCGGCGACATGCCGCTGGGCGTCGCAGGGGTCACATTTGCGCGATCGCTATCGACTATCCACACTCGGCCGCCTCGCGTGAACGCGATTCGCGTCTGCGCGATGCCACGCTGTCCGGTGATCCACTCCTCGACCGCGTCCGATACACCGTGCAGCGCCGAGCGCCAGGCCGGCGAGAGCGCCGGCGAGGGCAGCGGAAAGTCCTTGCTGTTCAGCACGGACTTCTTCGATACGTCGTGCAAGGCGATCCGGACCCAGCCCGAGGACAACAACGTCGGCTGCACAATGCCGTCCACGCCGAGCTTGCTGAACAGCGCGTAATTCGGCGGGCCATTCACCACCGGCGCGCTCGACGTCGACACCACGTTGAACCGATCGCTGTAATCGAAATCCCGCGCCAGGATCGTCGCCACGGAATCCCCGCTCACGCCCTTCACCGGCAGCACGATCAGTGCGGTCTTTTGACCGGCCACATACCGCGTGCTGAGGCTCACGCCCGGCGGCTGCGCCTGCCCCGAGGCGCGCGACGGCACGGCGGTAGCGATGGCCAGCAGCGCACCGGCAAGGCGCGTCATTACGCGACGTGACAGGCAACGGGACATGATCTGGGGCACGCGGTCAGTTAGGTCGCAAGGCATAGTCAAACGTGAAGTACACGATCAGCACATCATCCGTCCATCCCTGAGGAAGCCGTCCAAATCCACGGGTCGAGCCAACCGCTTCGATCGCGCCCATGGCATCAAGGTCATAAATACGATCGCCCGACCCCTTCACGACGTCGATCGCCATCACCGATCCGTCGCGTCGGATGGTAAACTTCACCTCGGACACGAGCGACGCCGACACACGGCGTGGCGTCCAGTTCAGCGTGAGTTGCCTCACGATGTTCTGCAGGTACCCGGGATACGGAAACTCGATCCCGCGAATATTAAGGTTGGCGACATCCGCCCCCTTCCCGCCCTGTGCACCAGCACCGGCCTTGGGTGCCGTCGTCGACTTGGACGCCGTAGGCGATGCGGTCTTCGATCCCGCCGTCTTCGTGCGCGAGGTCGAGGGCGTCGCCTTTGGCGACGGCAAGATCTTTTTCGCCGTCGATGGCTTTGGCACCGCCTTCTCTTCGGGCACACGCTCGGCGCCGGCGATGTCGGGGGCCTGGGCGGACGGCTGGGCGGCAGGGGTCACCACACCCGCTTGCCGCGGTCCCGGCGGGGCGCCGACCAGTTCCACGCGATACACGGGCGGCCGCGGTGCCTCGGCCTGCGAGCCCCACCAGAGCGCTGCGGCGACGAGGACGAGGTGCACCGTCGCGGAGAACGCGACGCCAGGTCCGAGCGTTGCCGGCCTCGTCGCAGCCCGCGACGGACTCACCGATCGCCGTCCGGTTCCGCGACCAGCCCGACATCCGTGATGCCCTTGGCCTTCATCGCGGCAACGATGCGCACCACGGTTCCGTACGGCACGGCTTCGTCGGCGCGCAGATACACCCCACCACCACCCTTCTTGTCCGACAACGCCTTGATGCTACCCGCGAACTCGTCGAACGACAGCTTCATCTCATCGATGAAGATCTGGCCGCGACGATCGACCGTAATCACGAGACCATTTTTCGGCTCGAGCGGCGCGACATCGGCCGTCGGAAGCGCGATGTCCACCCCGCCCTGCATGATGGGTGCGGTGATCATGAAGATGATCATCAGCAGCATCATCACGTCGATCAACGACACCACGTTGATCTCAGCGTTCACACCCGCGCGCTCCCGACGGCGGCCGCGGCGCATCCTCAGATCCGCCCTTCGCGCACCATCAGTGCGATCAGCTCCGAACCGAATCCTTCGAGCGCGTCGTCGAAGCGATTGAGACGCGAGGCGAACACGTTGTAGGCGAAGGCCGCCGGAATCGCGACAGCCAGCGCCGCGGCCGTCGCCATCAACGCGGTACCGATGCCGGGCGCGACGGCCTGAATGTTTCCCGACCCCTTCTCTCCGATGCCGACGAACGCCTCGATCACGCCAAGGACCGTCCCAAACAGGCCGATCAGCGGACTTACGCTGCCGACCGTGGCGAGCCAAGGGATATACTGCCCCAGCTCTTCGCGCGCCTTCGATCCCTCGGCGTCGAGCACTAGCCGCAACGCCTCGACCTGTGAGCCCGAAAGTCGCGCCGTACGCTCGTTGGTGGCGCCAAGCGCCGGCTTCGTGTCGTTCAGGAACGACACCGCGCGCGCGAAAACGGCCGTGAACGCACTCGGCTTGGCCCGCTGCGCGCACAACATCGCATCGTCCATGCCGCGCGCGCGCTCAAAGTCCGCGACGAATGCTCGGCCGTTGGTCTCGGCCATCGTGAAGCCACGCCACTTCGCGAACATGATCGCCCAGGAGATCAGCGAGAGCACCACCAACAGGGCCAGCACACTCTTCGTGACCGGATCGCTGTTGATCAGCATGCCCTGCATCGACGATGGCAACGCGTCATTGTCGCTGGCCAGTTGCAGCGCCGCGAACAGTCCGACCACCGCCGTCACGACTGCGTCTCCACGCGTGCGCGGCGATCGGCGAAGTATCGAAACGTGTGCTCGAGTCCTTCGCGAAGCGTAACCTTCGGCGTCCACCCCAACACGGCCTGCGCCTTCGTCGTATCGAGCGCAGACCGCGCGAGCTCGCCAGCGCGGGCCGGCGCGTAGTCGATCGGCGAGTCTGCCGACGACACCGAGCGCAGCGTTTCCGCAAGCGTGTTTACCGACGTCTCGATCGACGTGCCGATGTTGAACGCGCGGGCATCAAGACGGCCACGCGGCGGGAGATCAACGGTCGCCGCGGCGAAATTGGCCCCCGCGACGTCACCGGCGTACACGTAGTCGCGCGTCTGCTCACCATCGCCGAAGACGGTGAGCGCCCGACCGTCGAGCAGCCGGTTGCAGAAGATCGCTACCACGCCGGCTTCGCCATGCGGGTCCTGTCGTGGACCATACACATTGCCGTAGCGCAGCGCCACATTGTCGAGCCCGTGCACTCGTCCGTAATACGCGAGATAGTATTCGATCGAGAGCTTGGCGATGCCATAGGGCGCTTCCGGATCTTTGCTATTCGATTCGGCACTCGGCGGCGGATCGAAATCGCCGTAGAGTGCGCCACCGGTGGAGGACAGGATGGTGCGCGTGGGGTGCCCTCCCGCGCGAACGGCTTCCATCAGATTCAGCGTGCCGAGGATGTTGCGGGTCGCATCATATACGGGATCCAGGACGCTGCGGCGCACATCGATCTGCGCGGCAAGGTGGCACATCACGTCAAAGTGGCCGTTGCGAATCAACGCCGCGGCCTCCGGGGTCGTGATGTCTCCACGGACGAATCGAGCCGCCGACGGAATGTTCTCTTCACGCCCGCTCGACAAATCGTCGAGAATGGTGACGTCCCACCCCTCGGCCAGAAATCTGTCCGCAACATGGGATCCGATGAATCCTGCACCCCCCGTCACCACGACCGTCTTTGCCATACCGTTCGCTTCCTCGATCCAATAGGAAAATCCGCCGGCGCCCTCGACACGTCAGGGCAGTGCCTGATCCGCATTATCCCCAATGTACACACGCGCCGACGCCCACGGGGGCTTCGGCGCGTGCGGTTCATCGATCGATTGGCAAGCGACGCGACGTGAGTCACGTCGTTCGGGATTACACCATCGGGACGATCACGGTGCCTTGGCGAGGCGGCGGGCCGACAGGCCGACCGCAATGTCCGACTGATACTGGCGCGTGATGACGGCCGAACTACCGGCCGCGTCGCTCCGGACTACACGCACCGTGGCGACCAGCGACTCCTGCGCAGGCTGTTCCTTAGTGCCGCTGCGGTACAGCCCAAACTCGTCGCCGGCCTTCACGCCCTGCGCGGATCCGGCGGAGAGCATCAGGAAGCTCTGGAGCGTAGGCTGTAACTCGTGCGGGTCGATCCACCGGACGCTGGTCTTCACGTCCGGCTCCGCGAGCCGTTGCACGGTCAGCCAGGGGGCCGACGCCCCCGTAGCCGGTAGGAGCCGCTGCCCCTGCTCCACTCGGCCGGACTGGCGCGTGAGGACGGCCAGAACCGGCTTTCCTGACTCTACCCGCACGATCTGCACGATGCCGGCAGGTATGGCGATCATCGCCTGCTTGTCCGCCGCGCCGGGCGTGGCCACCGCCACGAGCCGCTGCCCAACGGTGTACGTCACGCCGGCCGGTGGGCGCACTTCGATCTGATCCGTCATGATCGCACGCTGTGGATACCCGCTTTCAGTGGTGGCCGGGGATCCGACTCGCTTCAGGATCGATCCGGCCTTGACCAGATCGGACGGCAACACCAGAAACGGTGCGGCATCGAACTCGGCCTGTCGTGGCGCGGGCGCGTTGGAGCGTAGCACGGCGCGCGTACGACGCTCCGCCTCTGCGGCATCAGGCAGGTCGCGATGAAAGACCGTTTCCACCTCGCTGGACTTTCGTGAGGCTTCCTGCGCTTCCAGATCGACGAGACCGATCCGTGTCCCCGTACGGGCCATCATCAACTCACTCGCATGCTGCGGCTGAAAGTTGACCCGCGACGTATCGGGATCATCCGTCGGCTTCGCGACGGTGTCGATCGCGGCCACCGCCGCTGCTACCGCCGCGGCCTTGGCCACCTTGGCCGCCGCGGCGGCATTCGCGCGCGCACTGCCCTTTCCTGCCGAGGCTTCCGCAGCGGCATTGGCCTTGCCGGCAGTCTGCGCCGACAACGATCCAGCGGAACGGGCTGGCGGCGGCACCGGCAGGTTCCCCTCGCTCGCCTTCACGACTGCGGCACTCGGCACCGTGGAATGGGCTGGAGCGGACGCGTTCGCGGACGCCTTCGCGCCGCGAACGATGGGCGAAGCAGGCACCGTCAACGTCGTGCCGACTTGCAACGGCGCGAGTCCCGTGATCGCAAGGCGATTGTTCCGCGCGAGCGCCGGCCACTGGTGCCCATCGCCGTAATACCGCTCCGCGATGCCCCAGAGGGTCTCGCCGGCACGGACCACATGCGTCGTGGCCGCAGAATCCTTGACCTGATCGACGGACGTAGCGGAAACCGAAACGATACGCGCGTCGACCTCCTGCCCATGCACGACAGCGGGACGCCAGACGAGCAGGAGAGCAAGCGTCGACAGAAGTGCCAGCAACAGACGAGAGACCGGAGGATGTATCCGGTTGGATTCGATGGCAGTAGAAGACTGCGGCTGGTTTGCAGCGCGCATCAGCGAGCCTCACAGTGGAAAGACTGCGCGCCCCCGCCCGGGGCGCTGGAGGGCCCTCGACTCGCCTGCATAACTGCAGGCGAGATGCCCACACCGGAGACGCCTGCGATGGACGCGCGTAACGGACAGCGCATCACGTCAATGGTCGATACCATCACATTTACCGCCGTCGGGAGCTCCCGACGGCGGGCACCAGCGGTGTCAGTGTTCAGAACGGGAGATCGTCGTCTTCGTCTTCCAGTGCGCCCGGGAAGTCCCCGAACTCTTCCTTCCCCGCCGAAGGCGCGGCCGCGGCCTTCGGACGCGCCGGAGGCGCGGCGCGACGCGGGGCGCTGTCCATGTCATCACCGCCGCCGCCAGCACGGCCGCCGAGAAGCATCAGCTCCTTGACCTTGATCTCGGTGGTGTAGCGCGTCTGGCCATCCTTGTCCTGCCACTGGCGATACTCGATCTCGCCTTCGACATAGATCTTCTCACCCTTCTTGACGTACTTCTCCACAACGTCCGCGAGGCCAGAGCCCCGGGCGCTGTTCCAGACGACGCAACGATGCCACTCCGTCTTCTCCTGCTTCGCGCCGGTCTGGTCAGTCCAGTTGCGGCTCGTGGCGAGCGAGAACTGCGCGACGCGTGTTCCGCTGCCGACCGCGCGGATTTCGGGATCGGACCCGACGTTGCCAATCAAGATGGCCTTGTTCAGGCTGCGACTCATGGTGCCTCCTCGAAGTGCGATTGTAATGGGTGTCGGATAACCTAGGATGGACCTCTGACCAAACCAAACCCGAATGCTGCGCGTGAGGCTATTCCAACGCGGTCGCGTCCCGGCGCAGGACCAGCGCGTCTTCGACGGGATGCCGGTAGTACCCCCGCCGGCGCCCAACAGCCGCAAAGCCACGTGAGGCGTAGAGCGCACGAGCCGCGGTATTAGACTCGCGAACCTCCAGAAACATGGCGACGCCCCCCGCCGACTCCACGGCGGTGATCGCGTCGTCGAGCAGGCGGGCGCCAATCCCCCGGCGACGGGCACCTGGCGCCGTGGCAATGTTCGCGATCTCGGCCTCGTCGGCGGCGCGCAAGATGATGCAATAGCCCACGATGCCTCCGGCCTCGTCCGTCGCGGTGGCCATCCGAGAGAACGGATGTGCCAGCAGCTCGTGAAAGGAGCTCGCCGGCCACGGATCGCTGAAGGCGAGCGCTTCGATCGACGCCATCTCCGGTACGTCAACCGCCAGCGTCGGTCGGATGGAGATGCCCGCGGCAGTCACGACATCCCGTGGGTCGGAAGCGGCGCGCCGTTCGATGCTTCCCATTTCACCTGCGCTTCGGCCAGGCGGCCATAGTCCGGTTCCCAGCCATCCAGCGGAACGGCCCCCGACCATGCCGACGCGGCAATGCGCAGCAAATGCGCCGCCGACGGCGTCACCATGCGCGATTCGAGGTCCGGCGTCGGCGACGAGAGCACCGCGAGCCGTGGGCGTCCGCCCGCGTGCATCTCCAACTGGTCGAGGGTCAGGCGTTGAAGCGCCGACTCGGACCGCACGCGTCCATCCGCGTCGAGCCTGACGTCCAGCACGTAGCGCTCTCCACGCAGTGCATCCGCATGCACCACCGCGGGACCGGCTAGAAGCGCATCCGTCGCGTCAGCCGCCGCCAGCAGCAGCGACGATACCGCAAAGAGCGGCACGGATGCGCCGTCCGCCAACCCTTTGGCGAGCGACGCCGCGATGCGGAGCGAGGTGAAGCTGCCAGGGCCGGCGCCGCACACCACGCCCGTAAGCTGTTGCGCCGTCGCACCGGCCTCGGCGAGCAGAGCCTGCACGGCCGGAAACAATTGATCCTCCCGGCCGGCACCCATCGCGACCGGTCGCACCAACACGGGCGCTCCGTTGGCGATCAAGGCGACCGAGCCAGCGGTCGACGACGCTTCGAGCACAAGGAGAAGCGCGGGAGGTATCGCGGACGTCTCGGGGGGCAGCGCAGGTGCAGACATACGTAGAGTCTAGCGCGCCGGCCGAGCGTTCCCCAGCCCCTGCGCGCGAGCCCTCGATCCCCGCGTGGACGACCTATCGGGCCACCACACCTCCAAAACTATCCGACGCTGTCGAATACAAGGAACTTCGCCGGCGCCTGACGAAGGTGCGGAAAAGGATCGTCGCGTCCCTCGGCCAACACCGCAAACGTGCCGCGCTCGGCGAGCACCGCCGCCGCGTCGAAGACCTGACGGTCGAACGCGGTCCCCCGGTCACGGCGCATGATATCGAGCACGGCCGGCACAGTGAGTCCGGCTCGGTACGGGCGATCGGCCGTGAGCGCCTCATAGACATCCGCCACCGCCAGCACCCGCGACAGCTGTCCGAGCTGTGACGACGCCAGCTTCCACGGATAACCCTCGCCATCTAGACGCTCATGATGCTGGGCGGCCTCCTGTGCGAACCCATTGAACGCGCTGACGCGCTCCAGAATCTCCCACGTCCATCGCGGATGCTTGCGGATCTCGCCAAACTCCTCGTCAGTGAGCTTGGCCGGCTTATCAAGAATGCGGTTCGAGACGCCAAGTTTGCCGATATCGTGTAGCAGGCCAGCGCGGAGCGTATCGCGGCACATGTCGGCATCGGCTCCCATCGACAGGGCGATGCTCACCGCATAGCGCGCTACGTTCGTCGAGTGGCGCGCGGTATACGGCGTCTTCGCGTCGATCACCGCGGCGAACGCATACGCTATGCGGTCAAGCCGCTCGTCGGTGGCGCGCATGGGTGCGCTGCCCGGCTCCAGCGCCAGCACGGAATGATCGAGGCTAGCGCTGTCGGCCAGGGTGGCCCACCAGGGACGATCCCGCCTCCACGCGCCAATCAGGTCGACCAGTCGCGGGTCGAACCAACGGCCCCGGCGTTGCAGCGTCATGCTGATCGCGGCATCGATCCCGTTCTCACTCCAATACGCCTCGAGCGTCTGTGCGAGCAGCAGAATCCGCGACAACAGCGGGATCTCATCGCCCGCCAAGCCTACCGGATGGCCGAGTCCACACCAGTGCTCATCAACGTGTGCGATGGCTCGGCTCGTAGCCCGCGGGAATCCGAGGACGAGCGCGATCTGTGCACCGCGTTCGCAGCGGGTCTGAATGATCTCGCGGGTCATGGAGGGCGTACGCGCGATACGCAGAAAATGCGAGAGCCGGGCGATCGGATTCCGACCGATCCCGCAGTTCTTCGCGGTACGCTTGGCCAGCGTCCAGCGATCGTGCCAGTCGACCAATCGCATGTCGCGCTTCACCTCCTGATCGGCACTGCCGAAGAGTGCCGACATCCGGGCCGCATTGCTGGAGCACCCCGAATCCTTCAACAGCGCCGCGTAGTAGAGCGCCCCCAAGGTGTCGTCGTCGAGATCGAGCTCGCGACCGAGTCGCATCGCAATCAGCGCCGTGCGCAGCGTGTGTCCGGGGCGCTGTCCTTCGGTGAGATCGAGCGCATACGTGAGCGCCGAGATGACTTCGGCTAGCCGAATGAACGGGCCGCGTGGGCCGACGACGGGCATGGGAATGATGCAAGGGATGCTCGAGACGTCGACCGACATGCCGTGTCCCAAGACATCCTAGACGACGACGCCCGCACGACGGTCACCGGCGCGAGCAGGCCGCCGCCCCGTCGGACTCAGCGCAGTGTGGGCGCGTGAATGCGCAGCAACCGTCGATCAGCATGCTCCGGATCATGCCCCAACACCACGTGAATGCTATCGCGAGGCAGGGTGTTCACCGCGCGATCCGGCCACTCCACCAGCAACACGGGCGCACTGTCCACGAGCTCGTCCCAGCCAAGCAGCGCCAGCTCCGCGTCCGACCGTAAGCGATACAGATCAGCGTGAACAACGGGGCCGCGTGGCGCGTCGTACTGCTGAATGATCGAAAACGTTGGACTTGTCACCGCCTCGATGGCCGACACGCCGATGCCGACGCAAATCGCCCGCACCAGCGTCGTCTTGCCGGCGCCTAGGTCGCCCTCGAGGGTGATCACGACCGGGCGCGGGAGCACGGCGCCAAGGGCGCGCCCCCACGCCTCCAGGGTATCCCGATCGGGCGCCCGGGGGGCGCCCCGTCCGAGCAGGTACACCAAAGAATCAGCGGCCACGCTTCCCTCCGGCACGCCGCATCGGGGCACTCCCCGGCGGTCGCTTCGGTGCGGCCGTGTTGCCGCGCGCCTGTTCCGGCTTCTCGCCAAGCGCGGTGCGCACTTCGAACAGCTGATCACGGAGTCGGGCCGCGGCCTCGAAGTCGAGCGCGATCGCGGCTTCGCGCATGGCCACCTCCAGTTCGCCAACGAGCGTCTGCAGATCCTCTCGCGAACGTGGCGCGCTCTCCGCGCCCAGTCGTTTCGTGGCCGGCGCGACATCTTCGTGCGGCGCGCGAGCGTCGGCCACCCGGGTGATCAACCGAACATCGTCGATACTCTTGAGTACGCCGTGCGGCGTAATCCCGTGCTTCTCATTGTGCTCGCGCTGAATCGTCCGACGACGATCCGTTTCGCCGATGGCACGCTGCATCGAACCGGTAATCCGATCGGCGTAGAGGATCGCCATCCCGTTCAAATGGCGCGCCGCGCGACCGATGGTCTGAATCAAAGATCGATCACTGCGCAAAAAGCCTTCCTGGTCGGCATCGAGGATCGCGACCAGCGACACCTCAGGCATGTCGAGCCCTTCGCGCAGCAGGTTGATCCCGATCAGGACATCGAACTCGCCGAGTCGCAACCCACGCACGATTTCCATGCGCTCGATGGCGTCGATGTCCGAGTGCATGTATCGCACCCGCACCCCCATCTGCTGCAGATAATCGGTGAGATCCTCCGACATGCGCTTGGTGAGGGTCGTGACCAGCACGCGCTCGCCCTTGCGTTCCCGCACGCGGATCTCGTGCAGGAGATCGTCCACCTGCCCCTTGACCGGGCGAATCTCCAGGATTGGGTCGAGCAGCCCCGTGGGTCGGATGACCTGCTCCACGACCACGCCCTCCGACAGCTGCAACTCGAGTTCACCTGGCGTTGCCGACACATTCACGAGTCGCGGCACCAACTGCATGAATTCGTCGAAGACGAGCGGTCGATTATCAAGCGCACTGGGGAGCCGAAAGCCGTAATCGACGAGCGTGAGCTTACGCGCGCGATCCCCGTTGTACATCCCCCGGATCTGCGGCAGCGAGACGTGTGACTCGTCGACGACCACGAGGTAATCATCGGGGAAGTAGTCCAGCAGACACGCCGGACGCTCACCGGCCTGACGGCCGCTGATGTGCCGGGAATAGTTCTCGATACCGGCGCAGGTGCCGATCTCAGCCAGCATCTCGAGGTCAAAATTCGTGCGCTGATCAAGCCGCTGCGCCTCAAGCAGTTTGCCCTGCATGCGCAAGTCGGCCAGGCGCTCCGCCAGCTCCTCACGAATCGCGATGCTCGCACGTTCGATCGTGGGGCGATTCGTGATGAAGTGCTTCGCCGGATAGATCGCCATCCGTTCGAGCGTCGAGATCGTTTCGCCCGTGAGCGGGTCAATCTTCGAAATGCGCTCGATTTCGTCGCCCCAGAGTTCGAGTCGCACCGCCTGCTCTTCGTAGGCCGGATAGATCTCCACCGTATCGCCCCGTACGCGGAACGTCCCACGGTCGAACGCGACATCGTTGCGCAGATACTGAATGCCGACCAGCGCACGCAGGATATCGTCACGCGCGATCTGCTGCCCACGCGAGACCGCGACCATTCGCTCGCGATACGACACCGGATCGCCGAGGCCGTAAATCGCGGAAACGGTCGACACGATGACGACGTCGTCGCGCTCCATCAGGGATGACGTCGCCCGCAGTCGCAGACGGTCGATATCCTCGTTGATGCTCGCGTCCTTTTCGATGAACGTATCGCTCGAGGGGACGTACGCTTCCGGCTGGTAATAGTCGTAGTACGAGATGAAGTACTCGACGGCGTTCGTCGGGAAGAACGACTTGAGCTCACCGTACAACTGCGCGGCCAATGTCTTGTTGTGCGACAGCACGAGGGTCGGTCGTCCCCACCCCGCGATGACGTTGGCCATCGTCATCGTCTTTCCGGACCCCGTCACCCCAAGGAGCGTCTGAAAGCGGTCGCCGCGCACGAGCCCCTTGGATAACTCGATGATCGCGCGCGGCTGATCCCCAGCCGGGGCGAAGGGACTTTGAAGTCGAAAAGGGGCTGCCATGACCGCAATATAGCGGCATCGGCTTTTCTTCGGGCGAGCAAAAATCAACCGCCCGGTCGAGCCGGCCGACTACGCCTCGGTTGTAATCTTTTCGCGTCGGGACACGGCCGCGATGCCCTTAACGCGACGGGCCGCCTTCATGATGCGCTCCAGATGCGCGAGGTTCTCGACCTCGACCATTGCCGATCCCGTCACTCGACCATCGATCGTCTTGAGCTCAAGGCTCTTGATGTCGGTGCCCGTCGCACTCACGGCCGCGGCGACATCGGCGTAGAGCCCGCGTCGGTCGTTACCCTCCATGGCGAGCCGAACGATGAACCGCTCTCCGGCCATCTCGTGCCAATCGATGTCGAGGCGTCGTTCCGGCTCGTGCGCCAGCAACAGGAGGTTCGGACAATCCCCGCGGTGAATGCTCACGCCGCGTCCGCGGGTGACATAGCCAACCACCTGATCTCCCGGGACGGGCTGACAACACTGCGAATAGCGCACAAGCAGTCCGTCTGCGCCCTGAATCCGGATGCCTTTGCCCGTGCCCCGCACGCGATCGACGATGCGCTCGAGGGTGCTCTGCCTCTCAGCCGGTTCGGCCGTCTCAAGGTCGGGGTGCAGCGCCTTGAGCACCTGCATGACGTGCACGTCACCGGCGCCCACCGACGCGATCAGGTGCGTCGCATCCTTCAGCTTCAAGAGCTTGGCGATCGGCTGCAGTCCGCCGTCGTCGATCTTCGGCAGCCGTCGACGTCGCAGTTCACGCTCGATGATCTCGCGTCCCAGGCGCATCGCGGACGAGCGCTCTTCGAGCCGCAGCATCTGCCGGATCTTGTGACGGGCGCGGCCAGTGCGCACGTGGGACAGCCAGTCGCGACTCGGCTTCGCATTCGGATTGGTCAGAATCTCGACCGTCTCCGAATTCTTGAGTTCTCGTGACAGTGGCGCAATGCGGCCGTTCACCTTGGCACCAGCGCAATGCGCGCCAACCTGCGTGTGCACCGAAAACGCGAAGTCGAGCGGCGTCGCGCCCTTCGGCAGCTGGATCACGTCGCCGGTTGGCGTAAACACGAAGATCTCGTCCTGATACAGGTCGAGCTTCAGGAACTCGAGGAACTCGCCGGGTGTCTCCGCATCGAGCTGGAGTTCGAGCACCTGCCGAAACCAGGCCAACTGTCGATCCAGTTCGTCGGCGCTACGCGACGACTCCTTGTACAACCAGTGAGCCGCGATGCCAAAATCTGCCGTGCGATGCATATCACGCGTCCGGATCTGGATCTCGAACAGCTGACGCCCAGGACCAAACACCGTCGTATGCAGCGACTGATACCCATTGGACTTCGGTTGCGCGATGTAATCCTTGATGCGCTCCTGTACCGGTGTCCATCCATCGTGGATGACACCGAGTGCGTGGTAGCACTCAAGCACGTTCGGCACGATGACACGAATCGCGAGCAGGTCGTAGATGTCTTCGTACGGACGGTCGCGCTGCTGCATCTTCTTGTAAATCGACCACAGATGCTTCGGCCGTCCCGTGACCTCCACGTCGGCAATACCGGCGTCCGAAAGCCGTTTCTGGAGCGGCTCGCGCATCTGCGCAATCAGCTGCTCGCGTTCCGTGCGCTTCGCCGCCACGAGTTTGGCAAGCGTCTTGTACGCATCGGGTTCGAGGTGCTTGAACGCCAGATCCTCGAGCTCCCACCGCACTTTCGCCATACCGAAGCGGTGGGCCAGCGGCGCGTAGAGATCCCGCGTTTCCTGGGCAACGCGTCGCCGCTTCTCCGGTGCGAGATAGTCGAGGGTCCGCATGTTGTGCAGCCGATCGGCCAGCTTGATCAGGATGACGCGGGCATCCTTGGCAATCGACAACAGCAGCTTGCGATAGTTCTCAACCTGTCGCTCCTCGCGGGACGAGAGCGGCAGGTTGGCGATCTTCGTGAGACCATCGACGATCTGCGCAATCTCGGATCCGAACTCGCGCGCGACGTCCTCGACCGTGATGTCCGTGTCCTCGACGATGTCGTGCAGCAATCCGCTGGCCACCGTCGTGGTATCGAGCTGCAAGTCCGCCAGAATTCGCGCGACCTCGACGCAGTGCGAGACGTACGGTTCGCCGGAATGACGCACCTGCCCCGCGTGCGCGACGTCAGAAAACTTGTAGGCGCGCACGAGCAATTCGTGGTCGAGCCGATCATAGGAGATCTCGGCGCTCGGCCCGAATCCAGGAATCATCTCGTGCAGCGCGATCGTTGTCACAGCAGACCTGCCTCCGCAAAGCTCACATAACGTCCACGGCCCACGATGATGTGGTCGTGCACCGGGATGTCCAGCAAGCGCCCGGCCGCCACCAACTGTTCCGTTACCGCCCGGTCTTCCGCCGACGGCGTCGGGTCCCCGCTCGGATGATTGTGCACCAGAATCACCGCAGCCGCCCGCTCAGCGATCGCCTCCCGGAACACCTCCCGCGGATGCACCAGCGACGAGTTCAACAATCCCCGCGTGATCAGCACGTCGCGTTCGAGACGATGCTGCGCGTCGAGGATCGCGACATGGAACTCCTCCACCGGTGCATCCTGCAACCGAGGCGCGAAGACCGCCGCCACGTCGCGGGGCCCACGGAGCGGCACCCCGGCCTCGCGCGCCTCGCCCGCCATGCGCCGGCCGAGCTCGAGCGCGGCATGAACGGCCGTGGCCCGTGCTCGTCCCACCCCACGTATGCGCGTCAGCGCCGCTAGCGGCATTGATCCAAGTCGCCCGAGGGAACCACCAGCCTGTTCGAGCACGAGCTGCGCGCAGGCCAGCGCCGACGCTCCCTTTCCTCCGGAGCCGATCACCGTCGCGATCAGCTCGGTGGTGCTCAGCGCTTGCGCACCAAGACTCCGTAGCCGTTCACGAGGCCGATCGACATTCGGCATCTCTTTGATCTTAAGGGCAGCAGCGGGAGACTGGCTAGTCGGGACCGTCACGGATTCACTCCAAGAGAGAGGGGACATTCGTCCCCACAGGATGTGGGGTCCTCTCTCGGGCGACGGTACCGCCGCATTGCGAGCAGGCCCATTTTACCGAATGACCGCTTCCGCGACTGACCCGACGATCCCGCCGAACGATGGTACCGAAACTTTCGACCCGGCCTCTAACGACGAGTGGGCGTCGCTGAGGGAATTAGGACATCGGATGCTCGACGATATGCTCGATCTCCAGTCCTCGTTAGCGCATCGGCCGACCTGGCAGGAAATCCCCGCCGTGAAACGAGCACTGTTCGACGAACCGGTACCGATGGAAGGCATCGGCCCGGACGCCGTCTACGCGCGTTTCCGCAGCCACATCCTGCCCTACGGCAACGGGAATTGGCATCCGCGCTTCTTTGGCTGGGTGCAGGGTCAGGGCACCCCCTTGGCGATGCTCGCCGAGATGCTCGCGGCGGGCATGAACCCCCATCTGGCCGGCTTCAACCAGGCGCCACCGTTGGTGGAACGCCAAGTGGTTGGTTGGTTGGCCACACTGATGGGCATTCCTGGGGCCGGCGGGCTCCTGGTGACCGGTGGAACGGCGGCGAACACGCACGCCTTGGGAGTGGCCAGATTCGCCGCCGTTCGCTCGCGTGGAGGGAATGTGCGCGACAACGGGCTGCAGCATTGGCCAGACGGTCCGACAACCAAACCGTTGGTCTTTTACGGCTCGGTGGAAACGCACGGGTGGGCGCGCAAAGCGGCAGAATGGCTTGGGCTTGGCGATCGGGCCTTCCGACGCGCACCGGTCAACGCTGACTATCAGATGGATCTCGCGGCGCTTCGACGTATGCTCGAGCATGATCGGGCGCACGGGCTTGATCCGTTCTGCGTGATGGGGACGGCGGGCACGGTGAATACCGGTGCGACCGACGATCTTCGCGCGATTGCCGAGCTCTGCCGCGACGAATCCCTCTGGTTTCACGTTGACGGCGCGTTCGGTGCCTTGGCGGCGCTTGCGCCGTCCGTGCGCGCTCAAGTGGCCGGACTTGAGCAGGCAGACTCGATCGCGTTCGACCTGCACAAGTGGGGGGCGATGCCGTTCGAATGCGCGTGCGTGCTGGTGCGTGACGAGACGGTCAATCACGAAACCTTCCGTGCGACGGCAACCTACCTCGCCGAAACCCGCCGCGGCGTCAGCGCGGGTGGCGTGTATTTCGCCGATCGCGGGCTCGACCTGACGCGCGGATTCAAGGCGCTCAAGGTGTGGATGCAGCTGCAAGCGGATGGCGTGGCCAAGCTCGGTCGCATCATCGAACAGAACGTGCGCCAAGCGCACCAGTTCGCCGAGGCCGTGACGGCGCACCCCTCACTCGAACTCCTCGCACCGGCGCCGCTCAACATTGTATGCTTTCGCTACCACGCGCCCGCGCTCGACGAGGCCGGGCTGAATGTCCTGAACGAGGAGCTGCTCCTGCGGTTGCAGGAACGTGGTATCGCGGTCCCGTCGAGTACGCGCATTGGTGGACGGCTCGCGCTCCGTCTGGCGCACGTGAATCACCGTACCACCGACGAGGACATGGCGCTGGTGCTCTCGGCCGTGGTCGAGATCGGCGACGAGTTGGTCGCGGAGCAGCGCGACGCGCGCTCCTAACCGTGGGGCTCTCCGGCCTACCGCGGACGTTGCGGCGCGAGCGTTCCGCGGATGCCGCGTTCGCGAGCGGCGTGTGGTGTGCCCGACAGTGGGGTAGTGATACACAGAAGCCCCCGCCACCGGAATCCGTAAGGATCGGTGACGGGGGCTTCGAAAGGTGCCGGCATCGGCCTACTCTCCCGCGGTCTCTCGACCGGAGTACCATCGGCGCTGCT
>CANHJV010000008.1 GCA_947461225.1 Gemmatimonadota bacterium
GTGCCGGCGTGGACGCTGATCACGAGGTCGCCGGGCGTGTACTCGATGACGCCGCTGAGTGGCTTCACGAGCGTCGCGGTGTCGTCGTTCTCCACCGGGCCGCCGTGCAGCCAGGTGCCGCTGCCCACGCCACGGACGGCCGTGTGGCCGGCAACGGTGCTACGGATGGTGGCTGCGATTTCGCTGGTGCTCATGGCGTGATTCGCTTCGCGCGTGGCGTGCCGTGCCACTCTTTGCAACTGTGCACCGGCACGACCTTGCCGGGATTGGCGCGGCGCTCGGGGTCGAAGACGTCGCGGATGCTGCACATGGCGGACAGTGACTCGGCGGTGAAGAGGCGCTCCATGTACGGCAGCTTGTCGAGCCCGACGCCATGTTCACCGGTAATGGTGCCGCCGACGGCGATGCAGGCGAGCATGATCTCGGACATGGCGGCATGCACGCGCGCGGACGCGTCGGCATCGCTGGCGTCGTAGGGAATGTTGGGGTGCAGGTTGCCGTCGCCGGCGTGGAACACGTTGCACACCTGCACGCGATGCCGCGTGGCGATCTCGTGAATCGTCTCGAGGACCTCGGGCAAGCGCGTGCGCGGCACGACGGCGTCTTGTACCACCAACGACGGTGCAATGCGTCCCATGGCACCGAAGGCTTTTTTGCGACCCTGCCACAGGCGCGTGCGGTCGGCGTCGGTGGTGGCCACGAGCACGTCGCGCGCGCCGGCGTCCATGCAGCACTGCTTGATGATGGCCACATCTTGGTCGAGTCCATCGGCCATGCCGTCCACTTCGCAGAGCAGGACGGCCGCGGCGTCGATGGGATATCCGGCGGCGTAGATCGATGCCTCGACGGCGCGGATGGTGGCGTTGTCCATCATCTCGAGCGCCGCGGGCACGATGCCGGTGGCGACGATGCGCGACACGGCGCGCGCGGCGGCGTTGACGCTCGGGAAATCGGCGAGCAGCGTGTGCACGGTATCGGGCAACGGCACGAGCCGTACGGTGATCTCGGTGGCCACCCCGAAGCAGCCTTCACTGCCCACGAAGAGGCCGAGGAGATCATAGTCGTCCGACTCGCCGAAGGGGTTGCCGAGGCGCGTGCAGGTGCCGTCCGGCAGCACCACGTCGCAGGCCACGACGTGATTGAGCGTGACGCCATACTTGAGACAATGCGGTCCGCCGGCGTTCTCAGCCACGTTCCCACCGATCGTGCACACACTCTGACTGGAGGGATCGGGGGCGTACTGCAACCCGTGCTTGGCGACCGCGCGTGAGAGCTTGGCATTGACGACACCAGGCTCCACGACGGCAATGCGATTCACCGGATCGACGTGAAGAATCTGGGTGAGGCGATTCAGGCCGAGCAGCACGACATCGTTGGCCAATGCGCCGCCGGAGAGTCCGGTACCGGCACCGCGCGGGACGAACGAGGCACCGGCGGCGGCCAAGGCCCGTACGACGGCCACGACCTCGTCCCGTGTACCAGGGAAGACGGCGAGGTTGGGAAGCGCGCGATAGCCCGGAAGCCCGTCGGCGTCATACGCAACGAGTTCGGGCGCGCGGGATTTCACCCAGCGAGGGCCGACGATGGAGGCGAGAGTGGCGAGGAGGGCGTCGCGCATGTCGTAAGATAGCGGCGCGAAACGCGAACCCGCTGCGCTCGCGAGCTGATCGCGATCCGATCGCGAGCGGCGAGCTACGGCACGATGGACGTGACCAGCGTTTTCAGCGTCGCGAGCTCGAACGGCTTTTGCAGCACATGCGGATGGCTGGCGAGCGCGGTGCCCGGGGTGGCTTCGGAGACGGAATCGCCGGTGGACAGGATCAGGCGGGCGGCGACCGCCGGGCGGCTGGACATCATGGTGTACAGCACGTCCTCCCCGGATACGCCCGGGAGGTGCAGATCGCAGATGACGAGGTCGACGCGGCTGTCGCCCGCATCGTCGCTCGCCAGAAGTTGGGTAATCGCCGTCTGGCCATCTCCGGCTTCGGAGACAGTCCAGTGTTGACGCTCGAACCAGCGCTTCAGCGCGAAGCGGATGCCTGGCTCGTCGTCAACGATCAGTACGCGGGGCAACTGCAGCTCCAGAACGACCGGGAGGGAAAGAACGAACGGGTGTTCGTAGACACACGAACACCCGTTACCAAACACCGATGAATAACTAACGCG
Organism: Gemmatimonadota bacterium; assembly: GCA_947461225.1. Lineage (GTDB taxonomy): Bacteria > Gemmatimonadota > Gemmatimonadetes > Gemmatimonadales > Gemmatimonadaceae > Gemmatimonas. The sequence goes on from CANHJV010000008.1 coordinate 2,167, forward strand.
GAATGTACTGTTCGGGAATTCCCGTGGGAGAGTCCGTTCCGGAACCCTACGTCAGGCTGCTCCCCAGAATCCGGCCAGGGCACGGCCATCGGGCGACTCGCGCAGCTTTTCGAAGGCACGTTCGCGGATCTGACGGATTCGCTCACGGGTGACACCCATGAGGGCGCCGATGCGCTCGAGGGTCATGGCTTCTGCCCCTTCGTCGAGCCCGTAGTACAGATAGAGGATCTTGCGTTCGCGCGGGGTGAGGTACTTCCGGAACACCCGGTCGATGAACTCCCGCATGAGGCGGAAGTCGGTGCCTTCTTCGATGTCGGTGTGCGTCTCGCCGGCAAAGCGCTCGCCGAGGGTGGACGCCTCGCGATCCTGGCGATCGATGGGGGCGTCGAGGGAGACTTCGGTGCTGGTGATCTGGCGGGCGTTGCGGATCTGCTCGATGGGCTCCTGGAGGAGCTTGGCCATTTCCGCATCGGTGGGCTCGCGATTGAGCACCTGATTGAGCACCATCTCTCCGCGGGCCATGCGGATGAGCTGGGAGTTCTGGTTGAGCGGGATCCGGACGCTGCGGGTTTGCTCCGCGAGGGCCTTGAGGACGGCCTGCCGGACCCACCACACCGCATACGAGATGAACTTGACGCCCTGATCGGGATCGAACTTGCGGACCGCTTTGAGGAGGCCCTCGTTGCCGATGGCGACGAGTTCGGAGAGATCGAGACCGTGTCCCTGATACTTCTTCACGTAGCTGATCACGAACCGGAGGTTCGCGGTCACGAGGCGCTCGGCGGCCGCCTCATCACCCTTTTGGGCGAGCCGAGCGAGACGACGCTCTTCGGCTGCATCCGTGATCAGGGGGAGCTTCTGGATATCGTGAAGGTACTGATCGAAGGCAGTGGAAGGGGACGAACGGAAAAAGCCCTTGGAGCGGGCTTCGGTGGTCCTGGTCGCGGCAGCTGCCTGCATACGCCCTCGCCGAACTATGTGCCTGAACGACGGGGTCCAGACTCGGCCCTGTCAGGAGGTGGGAAGGCCACGATAATGGCGGGATACTGAGCGGTCAATGAAAATCTTTACAGTCGACGTAATTGGCGCATTTACGAAGCATTTGTGCGACGGTATCGCGACAGTGAGCTGGTGTTCTATCACCAAGTGAAGGGGGTATCACACTCGGTGAAGCGAGCTGTGCCGTAACGCGTGGTGGTGGCGCCACAGGGCGGTGGGTGCTGGTGGCTTTGGGCTAATGGTTTGGGGTAATGGGTAGTGGGTACTGGGTAATGGGTTCTAGAGCGCGGACTTTACCGCGTCATCGCTGACCGCGACCGACCATTTTCCCTCGGCGGCTTCCATTTCGCCGATGCCGCGGGGGAGAGAATACCGCGCCGCCCCCCCTCTCGCCTTCTTGTCGCCGTGGGTGGCGGCGACGATGTCATCGAGGCTGATGCCGGTCGGGAGGCGCGACGGCAGGCCGGCCCGTGTCACGGCGTCGGCGATCGCGAGCGACAGCCCCTCGCGCGCCAGACCGATCGACTCGGCGATACGGGCTTCCGCGACCATCCCCATCGCGACCGCGTCGCCGTGGAGGAGCTCGAAGTTGAGCACCCGCTCCACCGCGTGGGCGATGGTATGGCCGAAGTTGAGGATCTGCCGGAGTCCGCCCTCGCGGGTGTCTTCGGCGACGACGTCGGCCTTGATGCGCACACTGCCCGTAATGAGCGTGGTGATCGTGGCGGCGAAGTTGGGGGCCGAGGCGCCGCGGTCGCGGACAGCGTCGGCGAACTGGAGGACGGCGTCGAAGTAGGGCGCGTCGGCGATGACGCCGTGTTTGATCATTTCGGCCATCCCGCTACGCAGCACGTCGTCCGGGAGCGTCACGAGCACCTCGGGGTCGATGACCACGGCCGACGGATTGTGAAACGCGCCGACGAGGTTCTTGCCGAAGGGGGTATCGACGGCGGTCTTGCCGCCCACCGAGGCGTCGACCATGGCCAGCAGCGTGGTCGGCACCTGCACGACGGGGAGTCCGCGCATGAAGGTGGAGGCCACGAACCCGGCCAGGTCGCCGATCACGCCACCGCCCACGGCGACCACGGTGGTATCGCGTCCGGCGCCCCATTCCAGCAGGGCGTCGGTGAGCTCGGCCCACCGGGCGCGTGTCTTCTCCTGCTCCCCCGGAGGGATGGTGAACAGGTGCGTGCGATCGGCCGGGAACTGGGCCGTGATGGCGTCGGCGTGCAACCGTGCGACGGTGGTATCGCTGATGACCGCCACGCGATGCGACGGGGCCGCGAGCTGCGCAATCTCCCCGATGCGCTGCCGCACCCCGGCCCGGCAGTAGACCGGATACGGCAGCGGCAACTGCAGCGGTTCGGGATGCGCGTCGGACACTACCAGGTCACCTCGCCCGCGCCGGCCCGCTTGTTGGCGACGCGGGCGAGCATGAACAGGAGATCGGACAGTCGGTTCAGGTAGACCACGACCATGGCGGGTAGGTCGATCTCCGACGAGAGGTGCACCACCCGCCGTTCGGCGCGTCGGCAGACGGTCCGCGCCACATGCAGGGCGGCGGATTTCGGCGTGCCACCGGGAATGATGAAGCTGGTGAGCGGGTCCAGCTCCGCCTCACAGGCATCGATGGCCCGCTCGAGTTCCTCGATGCGCTGCTCGTCGATGCGCGCCTTGGAGAGCTGTTCCTTCATCTTCTCATGATCGGGCGTCGCCAACAGCGCGCCGATGGCGAAGAGATCGCGCTGTACGGGCACGAGCACTTCGTCGATCCGCGGCATCATGTCGATCGAGCGCGCCAGCCCGAGTGATGCATTGAGTTCGTCCACGTCGCCATAGGCTTCGACGCGGGGATGGTCCTTGCCAACCTTGCCGCCACCAAAGAGGGCGGTCGCGCCCTCGTCACCTGCTCGGGTGTAGATCTTCATCCTGCATAATACGAGGGAGTAGGGAGTAAGGGGTATGGAGTACGGGGTAGTCCGGTGCATCGACTCCCTGCCCCATACTCCCTACCCCCTACTTCGCCGTTATCTTTGGCGCATGACGACCCATCCTATCCGCGACCTCACCATCATCGGCGGCGGCCCCACGGGCTTGTTCGCTCTATTTTATGCCGGTATGCGCGGCGCGACGGCCCAGATCGTCGATGCGCTTCCGGAGCTTGGCGGCCAGCTCACGGCGCTCTACCCGGAGAAATACATCTTCGACGTGGCGGGCTACCCTCGGGTGCTGGCGAAGGATCTGGTCCGGAATCTCACGGAGCAGGCCAAGCAGTTCCATCAGGAGACGGGCATCCCGGCGCACCTGGGGCAGCGCGTGGTCGGCCTCGAGGAAGAGGACGGGCATTTCGTGCTGGTCACGGAGACGGATCGGTTCCCCACGCGCGCGGTGGTGATCGCCGCCGGCATCGGCGCCTTCAGCCCGCGCAAGCTGCCGCAGCCGTTCGCGGCGGAATGGTATGGCCGCGGCGTCGATGCCCTGGTCTCCACGCCCGAGGCGTACCGCGATCGCGATGTGCTCATCATCGGCGGCGGAGACTCGGCGTTCGATTGGTGCGCGCAGCTGCGTGACAAAGCGAAGTCGGTCACGCTGGTGCATCGCAGCGACCGCTTCCGTGCGCATGCCGCCACGGTATCGGAAGTGCAGGCCGCCGCCGCGGCCCATGATGGCAACGTGGCGGTGCACACGTTCCACGAAATCGATGCGATCATGGGCGAGGATCGCATCACCGGCGTGCGCTTGAAGGACGTGAAGACCAAGGAAACGCGCGAGATGGCCTGCGACGCGATCCTACCGATGCTCGGCTACGTGTCAGACCTCGGCACCCTGCTGGAGTGGGGCCTCGACATCGAGAAGGACGAGATCAAGGTTTCCACGACCATGGACACGGGGCGCGCCGGTGTGTATGCCGCGGGCGACATCACCACGTACCCGGGTAAGCTGAAGCTGATCGCGGCCGGCTTCTCCGAAGCCGCGATCGCGGTGAACCAGGCGGTGCACTGGATCTATCCCGACAAGAAAGTCGCGCCGGGGCACTCGTCGAATCTGGCGGTATTCGGTCAGAAGGACGACTGAGTGCTTTCGGACGGACTCGTAGGTCGTTGATGGATCGAAATTTGACGCGAAGACCGCGGAGCACGCGAACTTCGCGGCCTTCGCGTCAAGTAGTCGACCTGTCCGCTCTCACCGCACCTGCGGCGGAGTAGCCGACCTACGCCCGCACGCGCGGATCGGCTTTCTGATACGCGAGATCGGTCACCAGATTCACCAGTACGAACACCACCGACAGGAACAGCACGGCCCCCTGTACGGCGGGGAGGTCGCGTCGTGAAATGGCCATCACCACGTAGCGACCAATCCCAGGCCAGCTGAAGATCGTTTCGGTGAGAATGCTGCCCGTGAGATAGGCGCCGAAGTCGAGGCCGATCACGGTGATTACCGGGATCAGCGCGTTGCGCAGGGCGTGGCGGATGATCACGCCCGACTCTGTGAGCCCTTTGGCGCGAGCCGTGCGCACGAAGTCGGCGCCCAGGACCTCGAGCATCGACGAGCGCGTCACGCGGGCGAGGTAGGCGATGGAGCGCGAGCCGAGCGCCAGCGCTGGGAGAATCAGAAACTCGATGCCCCCGTACCCAGAGGCGGGCAGCCAGCGCAGGGTGACGGCGAAGAGCAGGATCAACAGCAGGCCGATCCAGTACACGGGGAACGAGATGCCGAGATAGGTCGTGGCCAGCGCGAGTCGATCGAACCAGCCGTTGGGGCGCACGGCGGCGAGCACGCCAATGGTGATGCCGCAGATCGTCGCCAGGAGCATGGCGGCGGTTGCCAGCAGCAGCGTGCGCGGAAAGCGCTCGGCGATGTCGGTGATGATCGGTCGATTGGTCACGTACGACCGGCCCAGGTCACCCTGCAGCACGCCGCTGGCGTAGTGGAGAAACTGCGCTGGGAGCGGGTCGTCGAGCCGGAGTTCGGCGCGGAGCCGCGCAATCGTGGCCGGGTCGGCCCGTTCGCCCACCATCGCCTGCACGGGATCCCCCGGCGCGACGTAGAGCAGAAGGAACACGACGACCAGCACCCCCGCCAGCGTGGGCAGGGAGAGTAGAAGGCGGCGGGCGAGCAGGGGCAGCATGTCAGGAACATTAATCCTTGCGGGAGTCCGGCCGATACTCTCAGCTAATTCCCGGCGCCAATGACGGGGACCTGTCGATTCTCTCCTGCGCCTGAGTCATGTTCTTTCGCCGCTCCTCCCCCGAACGCTCCGTGGCCGTCGCTCCGCTGTCCGTCGCGCCGGTCGCGTCCTCGCCCGCGTCCCCTACGGCGTCCTCGGCCGCGTTGCTGTCGGAGCCGTTCGACATCGCTCCGCTCCTCGACGCCTTTGGTCAGGTGCTGTCCGCGTACGCGCAGGGGAGCTTCGACCTCCCCGACGTGTCGTCGAGTGAAACGGGCGAGGAACTGGAGAAGTGGCGTCGACACGCGGTGCTCGGAATCCCGTTGGCCGAGTCCGGCGGGCTTCCGTCGTTGAATGCGTCGCAGCGCGACTACCGCGGCGCCGCCCGCGCGCTCACCGACCATCGACGCCGAGAGAAGCGTTACGTGGAGTCGGCCCTCTCCGATCTGCGCGATGCGCTCTGGGCCTGCGTGGAACGCGTCCACATGGTCGCGCAGGCGGACCTGCAGGCCGATGAAGCCACGTCGGTCCAGATCTCGCGCGTGCGGAGCGCGATTCGCGGGATCGAGACTCGCGATGTGAAAGACGAGGTGCTGAACGCCATCTCGGCGATCACCGACATCTCGCGCAGCCGACGTGACACCCAGCAAGTCGCCTTCGGCATGCTCGCCGAACGCATCGACCAGCTCGGTTCGCAGCTCGAAGCAGCCAAACGCGAGAGCGAAACCGACACGCTCACCGGACTCGGCAACCGTAAGCGTTTCGAACGCGCCGCCCAACGCGCGATTCAGATTCACACGCTCAACCGTTCCCCGGTGTCGCTGGTGGTGATCGATCTCGATCACCTGAAGCAGATCAACGACGGCTACGGACACTCCGCCGGTGACGCGACGCTGCACACGCTCGCAGGCAGTTTGGCCAAGGTTTTTCTGCGCGAATCGGACGTGATCTGCCGCATCGGCGGCGACGAGTTCGCGGTTGTGCTGGCGAACACCGACGTGAAGGTGGCATCGCGACTGGCCGATCGTGTCGTCTATCACGTCGGTATCACCCGCGCCCCGTTCGCCGCCGACGCCCCCGAGCTCAGTGCCAGCGTGGGCTACGCGGCGTACAGTGCGGGCGAAGGTGTGGAGCGGTGGCTGGCGAGAGCAGACGGGGCGCTGTACCGGGCGAAGAAGGAAGGACGAGGACGGGCGGTGGGGGCTGAATAGAAACGGCTAAGGGCGCTACGAGTGAACTGCGCAGACGGCGCTGCACTGCGCTCGTTTTTCCTTCGGGCTTCGTCTTCTTCGATCCTGCGGATCAGCGACGCCAGCATCCTCGCGGTACGGAGGTTGAAGTGGTTCGGCAATCGCGCACGATATCGCCACCACGCCAACCCCCCGTCACCAAACGAACGCCCCCACGCGCCTTTGAACGCCGTTCAGCGCCGTTCGCCGTGTCGCCTCTACTTCTTAGCGCCCCTCACCTTCGCGCCGTTGACTTTTAGCGCCGTCAATTCTTCGCGCCACTCATCACCACACGCTCCCATCTCTGTCCATTGAAAATCACCGGTACCTCAAAGCCTCGGATCCACGGCTGTACCGCGTACACTTCGTTGTAGAAGAACAGCGGGACCATGCCGACTTGTGCGTATCCCACGGAGTCCGCCGCCGCGTACAGCACCGCGCGCTTCGCCGCATCCGATTCACGTCGGGACAGGTCGACCAACCGGTCGAACGTCGTATCGCTGAAGAAACTCACGTTGCCGCCGGCGCCGCGGTTTGCGGTGTGCAGCAGCGGATACAGGAAGTTCTCGGCGTCGGGGTAATCGGCGTACCAGTCCTTCACGACCAGATCGGTCTGACCGGCGCGGGCGGCGGCGCGCATGGAGCTGGCGTCGCGTTGCACGAGTTTGATGCGGATGCCGACGGTGGCGAGGTAGGCCTGGATCGCTTGCGCGAGGCGTGGCATCGGGGCGGTCTGCGAGCTCCAGAGTTCGAGGTCGATGCCCGTGGTGTAGCCGGCGTCGGCGAGGAGTTTGCGCGCGGCGAGGGTATCGTAGGCGTACGGCTGGCGCCGCTTGTCAAAGCCTTCGAGGGTGGGCGGAATTACGCCAGCGGCGATGGTGCCGCGTCCGGCGAGGAGCTGAGCGAGGAGGGTGGGCACGTCGATGGCGTGGGCGATCGCCTGACGTACGCGCACGTCTTTCAGTGGGCCGCGCGTGACGTTCACGCCCATGTACCACAGGCGCAGCGCCGGCGCGCTGACCAGGGTGGCCTTCTTGGTGTCGGTCTCTTCCCAGTCGCGCGTCTGGTCTTCGGGGACGTAGAGAATGTCGACCGTGCCCGCCTCGAACTCCGCGACCGCGGTGGAGGGCTCGGGGATGATGCGGGCGATCAGCGTGTCGATGGAGGGCGCGCCGCCGAAGTACGTGGCGTTGCGGGCGAACTTGAGATAATCGTCATGCTTCCACTCCACGAGCTTCCAGGGGCCGGTGCCGATGGGGTGTTCGCTGAAGTCGGCGCCAACGGAGTCGGGGAGAATCGACGCCACGGGCATGGCGAGCAGCTTCGGGAAGATCGCGAACGGCTCGTCGAGCGTGATCACGACCGTGGTGTCGTTGGGCGTCTCGATACCCAGCGCGGTGCCCTTGCCGTCGGACTTGCCGTCGGCGAAGGCGCGGGCGCCGGTGATGGGGTACAGCGGCCACACCGTCCCGCCCTTCGTGGCCGGGTCGAGGACGCGCCGGAACGACTGCGCGACGTGCCGGGCGACCAGCGGCGTGCCGTCGTGGAAGCGGACGTCGCTGCGCAGATGGAACGTGTAGCGCAGGCCGTCGGGGGAGACGTCCCACGAGCGGGCGATCGATGGCTGCACCTGACCGGCGGGGGTGAACTTGGTGAGTCCGTCGAACAGATACGCCACGGCCCGTCCGCTGGGCACGTCGGTGGCTTTGGCCGGATCGAGCGAACGCGGATCGTACCAATCGCGTGAGTCGATCAGCGCGTGACGGTCAGGGGTCGCCTCGCCGCTGCGGCAGCCGGTCAGCGTGCCGGCCAGCATACTGGCCAGCATGCTGGTGGCCATGGTGCACCGCGAGAGCAGCGAGCAGAGCGAACGTGACGGGCGAATCGATGGCATGTGCGGTTGACTGAGGGGCGATCTCGCGTGAGCTTCAACGCTATAGAACGTGCGACCTCTCGTCCATCTCCTCTTCGCGCTCGCAGCACTCTCGGTCGCGCGTCCGGCCGCCGCCCAGGATTTATCCTGTGATCGCGGCGACCGTGAAGTGCGTGCGCTCAGATTCGCCGGAAATCGCGAATATGCCGCGGTCGCGCTCGCGTCCACGGTCGCCACCACCCCGTCGTCGTTTGCCGGATTGCCGCTCGTGGGCGAGCGGCGGTGCCTCGACCCGGTGGAGTTTTCGCGCGACGTCCAACGGCTCGAGACCCTGTACCGTCGGCGCGGCTTCCTCGACGTGAAGGTGGATACGACCGTGACCACCGTGAAGCCGGGGGTGATCGAGATCACGTTCACGATTCGCGAAGGCGAACCGATGCGGATCACGACGCTCGCGCTGCGCGGGCTCGACCTCAACCCCGAGGTGCGCGACGCGGCCCATGATTTCCCGCTGGCCGTTGGGGGGGTGTTCGATCGCGGGGCGTTGGACGCCGGCCGCGACACGCTCGTGCGTCGACTGCGCAACAAGGGATGGCCGCAGGCCGAAGCGCTGGTGGCCTACACCACGAACACCGTGTTGCGCACGGCCGATGTCGAAGTGTCGGTGGTGCCGGGGGTCAGGGCTCGGCTGGGGCGCATCGCGCTCGAGGTCGACGCCGGTGCGGACAACCGGCGCGTCTCCGACGCCACCGTGCGCCGAGCGATGGCGCTCACGACCGGCGATTGGTATTCGGCACGTGCGATTATCGATGCGCAGCGGAATCTCTATCAGACCGACGCCTTTCAGCGGGTCGACTTGCAGCCCGACAGCATCCAGCCGGCCGGCGATTCCATCGTCAACCTCGTGGTGCGCCTGGTGGAAGGCGATCGCTGGGCGGCGCGTGGTGGACTGGGATGGGCCACGCTCGATTGTTTCCGCATGCAGGGCTCGCTCACCGATCGGGACTTCCTGCCCGTTGCGCAGCGGCTCGAGCTCACCGGCCGGGTAAGCAAGATTGGCATCGGTGATCCGCTCGACGGCGCGCCGAATCTCTGCCAGGGGCAGGCCAAGAACGATCCGTACAGCCGCACGCTGAACTACTACGCGTCGATGACCGTGCGGCAGCCGGTTCGGGCGAATCAGACGCGTGTGCCGTCGCTCACACTGTTCAGCTCCACCCTGTCCGAATACAAGGCGTTCCTGCGTCGCACGCCCATTGGCGGTGCGTTGTCGGTGACGGATCCGTTCCCGATCCTGCGCGTGCCGAGCACGTTGTTGTATCAGGTGGAGCTCGGGCGCACGGAAGCGGAGCCGGCGTTCTTCTGTGCCGTGTTCAACGCCTGCGACAACGAGTCGCGCACCTTTCTGCAGCGCACGAATCGCCTGGCGGCGCTCGAATACTCGGTGGTGCGGGCGCGGGTCAATGATCCGCTGCGACCCACCGGTGGCAGCACGGTCCGGCTCAACGTGCGGCACGCCAGCACGCTGATCGGCTCCGATCGGTCCCAGCAGTTCAACCGCGGCACGGGTGACGTGTCGTGGTATCGTGCGCTGCGTGGTGGCGCGACGCTGATCACCCACCTGCGGGGCGGCGTGGTGTACGGCGGCGGTACGACGCCGAGAACGGGCGGGTTCATTCCGCCACAGGAGCGGTTGTACGCGGGCGGTCCGACCACGGTGCGCGGCTTCCGGCAGAATGAACTGGGGCCGGCGGTGTACATCGTGAGCCGCTTCGACACGGTCAGGGCGAACGGTCAGACGTTCTATCGGGCCGACTCCACCGCGGTCACCGAGCGCGTGGTGCCGACCGGTGGCAATACGCTCATCGTCGGCAACGTCGAAGCCCAGTTCCCGAGCCCGCTGGCGCCGAAGTTGCTGCAGATTGCCGTGTTCGCCGACGCCGGCAAGCTGTGGAATCGCGGCACCACGTCGCCAGCGGCCACGTTGAGCGACGAGGGGCCGTCGGTGAAGATCACGCCCGGCATGGGGATTCGCATTGCCTCGCCGTTCGGGGCCATTCGCATCGACCTCGGCTACAACGGCTATCGCCTGCCGGCGGGCGCGGCGTACTACAACGCACCGCTGCAGGCCGGCATGGCACCGCTGTACTGCGTGAGCCCCGGCAACGGGTTGTCGGTGAGTGCCTCGGGGGCGAACGGTGCCCCGCCGGAGCAGGAGGCGGGCGGCTGTTCCAATAGCTTCCGCCCCACGCGGGGCGCCGGCTTCCTGCGGCGTCTCAATCCGAGCATCTGGATCGGGCAGGCGTTTTGATGCGCGACGATCAGGTGGTCAACGAGCCGGACGACGACGCGTTCGACGAGGACGCGATCGACGGCGATGCGTCGCCGTCCGGGACCCGCGGGCCGCGTCGTATCCGGCGGCGCACGGTCGTGCTGGCCACCGCCGCCGCGCTGCTCACCGTGGTCGCGCTGGTCGTGGGTGGCGTGGCCGCGCTCACGCAAACCGATCGTGGCCGCGCGGTGATCATGCGTGCGTTGGTGCCCGTGATCTCGAGTGCCATTCCGGGCAAGCTCTACGTGGGCAAGGTGAGCGGCACGCTGTTCACCGACATCGCCATCGACTCGATCGATATTCGCAGCGCCGACGGCACGCCGTTTCTGAGCAGCGGTCCGATTCGCATCACGTACGACCCGCGCGATCTGCTCGATCGCCGCATCATCGTGAAGTCGCTCGACGTCACGCGGCCGTCGATCACGATGATCGACTATGGCAACGATGACTGGAACTGGAAGCGCGCGCTCCGGAAAACCGGTATCCTGTCGTCGAAGTCGAAGAGCCGCTTCGGTGAGTACATCGTGATCGATACCGCGACGATCCGCGAACTGACCTTCACGGCGCGCCTGCCGTGGGTGCTCTCCGATACGCTCAAGGGTGCCAAGCGCGACAGCGCGCTCACCTTCAATCTCACGCGACTCGACGGTGAAGTCCGCCGCGACGGCAACCGCTTCGTACGCGTGTACCGCTTCGTGCGTGGCGGTCTCGCGCTGGGCCGCTCGCGCCTGGCCGATCCCGACTCGGCGGGGATGAAGCTGGCGATGCGGAAGATGGACGTGGTGTGGATCTATCCACCGTTCTGGTTTCGCAACATGAAGAGCACGGTACGCCGAGTCTCCGATACGCTCTGGATGGATGACGTCAGCTTCCAGTTGGCCAACTCCGGCGCGCACGGAAGCGCGAAGGTGGTATGGGGCAGTGGTCTCCCGGTGCGCTACGACGTAAAGCTCAAGGGCGACAGCGTGGCCATGGCCGACATGTCGTGGATCGATGAAACGCTGCCGTGGAGCGGTGGCGGAAGCACCTTCATCACGATCAAGAACGATCCGAAGAATCTCGCGATCCTCGAGTACGGCCTGCGCGACATGGATGCCCACGCCCTGAATTCGCGGCTCAAGGGCAACATGACGTTCGCCGTGGGCGGTCCGGTCCTCGAGGTGAACGACGTCGATCTCGAACTACTGCCGGCCAACACGAAGCTGCTGCGCTGGTTCAACGGGGAGCCGTTCCCGTACGACTGGCAGGGCAACGTCACGGGCCGCGTGATCGCCCGCGGCGGGCCGGTTACCAATTGGCAGCTGGACGACGCGCAGCTCACCTTCGCCGACACCCACGTACCGGGTGCGATCTCGCGCGCCCGCGTCAAGGGCATGGTGGACATCTTCACGCCCGCCGAAGCCATCCTGAAAGGCGTCGATCTCGAGCTGCAGCAGCTCGACATGCGCACCCCGCGCTTCGTGAATCCGCTGTTCCCCGAACTCAACGGATTTGCGCGCGGCACCATGCGCCTCGACTCGCTCTGGTACGACGCCTTCTTCTCGAAGGCCGACATCGAGCACGTGGACGGCCCCGGTCTGCCGTCACGCTTTACCGGCGACGGGCATTTCACGCTGCTGGATGAAGGCGTGAAGTTCGACGTCGACATGCAGGCGGTGCCGCTGTCGTACACCACGATGTCGCGCTCCTATCCGTCGCTGCCGTTGCGCGGTTCGGCCGTGGGTCGCATCAAGGCGGCCGGTATGGCCGAGCAGTTCGACGTGCAGACCACGCTCGCGGGCGAAGGCGGCGAGCTCTCGTTCGTGGGCCGTGCCGACGCGCTCGAGCCGGAGATGGGGGCCACGGGTGAGTGGCGCCTGCGTGGCGGCAATCTGCAGAATCTGCTCGGCGACAATCGCTACCCGATCACGTCGCTGTCGATGCTCGGTACCGTCGACATGAGCGCTGCGACCATCGAGACGTTGCGCGGCTCGTTGCGCGCGACGGTCGATCAGTTCTCGCGGGTGGCCGATGCCCGGCTCTTCGGCGGCACCGCGGTGGTGTCCTTCGACTCCGGGCACGTGCGCGTCGATACGCTCACGATCGAAAGCTCGGCGGTGCGACTCACCGCACAGGGCGGCCTCGGGATCACGAAGGAACGGCGTGATTCGCTCTCGATTTCAATGATCGTGGACTCGCTCGGTGGACTGCGGCAGTGGCTCTCGCCCGCCGACTCCACCAAGCGCGCCTTCGTGCTCGCCAGTGACACGTTGCGCGGTTCGTTCGAACTGTCCGGACAACTGTCCGGTTCGATCGATACGCTGGATCGCCGTGGACTCGATCTGCGGCTCCGTGGTGATGCCCGCGATGTGATCGTCGCGACCTCGCGCACGCAGCGGGCATCGGTCGATCTCTCTGTCCGTGATCTGCTGCGCGGTGCGAACGGCGCGCTCTCCGCCACGATGGACTCGGCGAATTTCGCCGGAATCGACATCGCCTCGGCAGCCGGGCAATCCACGCTCCGCGGTGGGCTGGCCGAACGATTTGGCGTGCAGATGCGCACGCCGTCGGAGTCGCGCGTCGCGATTGCTGGTGGCGTGACCCGCAACGGCGACTCCACCGTCGTCAACATCGACACGCTCACCCTGCGGGTGGACAGCGCGTCCGTGCGGCCGCGTGGCTTCAGCTTGGCGGCACCGGCCATGCTGCGCTTCATGCCCGGCGCGAACGGCACCTTGGGTTCACTCGACTCCCTGGTGCTGCAGCACACCGATACCGGTCGCATCGCAATTCGCGGTGGACTGGCGGCGGGCGGCGTCGTGAACGGTCGACTCGATGCCGATCGCGTCGCGTTGGCCGACATCGGTCGCCTGCTGCGTAAGTCGGGGCTGACGCGCGGAACCGCGTCGGCGACCATCGCGGTGAGTGGCACGCGTGATCAGCCGCGCCTCGATGGGACCGTCGACTTGCGTGACGCCGTGGCCGGACGCGTGCGCTTCGGGGATCTGTTCGCCACGGCGCACTACGACTCGCTGCGCTTGCAGGTCGATGGCGCCTTGCGCCTCGGGGGCAAGCCGGCGCTGCAGGCCTCCGCCTCGTTGCCGCTCGATCTCGCACTCGTGGGCAACCGAACGCGTCAGCTCGATCAGCCGCTCACCGGGCGTATCGTGACCGCGCAAACCGACCTCGCGCTGCTCGAGTCGGTGTTCCCCGACGTCACGCGCGCCCGCGGGACGCTGTTCACCGACGTCGCGCTCACGGGCACGTGGGATCGCCCCCGCCTGCGCGGTGAGATGCGGCTCGACAGCGCGTCGCTCTCGCTCGACAACCTCGGCATCCGCCTCGACCAGGCGCGCGCTGACATCGGCCTCTTCGGCGACAGCATTCTGATTCGCCGTATCGGCGCGACGAGCGGCACCCCGCGGGACTCGATCGGCATCAGCGGTTCGATCGGTATCCAGGAAATCGCCAATCCGACCTTCGATCTGCGATTGGCGGCCAACGAGTTTCAGGCGGTGGACAAGCCGCGGACGGCGTCGATCGTGATGTCGACGACCACGCCGATCACGTTGACCGGATCCCGCGATGCGCCACGCGTGAAGGGTGCCGTGCGAATCGATCGGGGACGCGTCTATATCCGCGCCCTCGCGCAGCGTCGTGCGCTCGATCTCACTGACAATCTCGACATCATCGATACCACCCGCTTCGGGGTGAATGGGCTGCTGCCATCGGCCCCGCGGGCGATCATGCAGAACCTGCAGCTCGACAACGTGCGCGTGAGTATTGGCGATGACGTGTGGCTGCGCTCGCCCGAGGCCAACCTCAAGCTGGGTGGCGGCCTGCGCGTCACACGCGCCCTGTCGCGCGACGGCCAGGTGCCGCGGCTCGCGTTGGCCGACTCACTCACGGTGGACCGCGGTACCTACCAGCTCAACCTCGGCATCGCCCGCCCCGGGTTCGAAGTCGAGCGTGGTCTCGTGCGCTTTTTCGGTGACCCCGACCTCGAGCCCGCGCTCGATATCACCGCACTGCATACGATCCGTGAGACGCGCCCGAACTCCAATCGGCAGGACGTGCGGATTCGGGTGAACATCGCCGGGACGATCGACCGGCCCACGCTGGCACTGTCCAGCGCCGACAACCCGCCGCTCCCCGAGAGCGACATGTTGAGCTACCTCGTGACCGGCGAGCCGGCCTACGCCCTGTTGGGTACGCCGTACGCCGAGCAGGGGGCCACGCTCGCCCTCCGGTTGGCGGGCAGCTATCTGTCGAGCCGATTGGCCGGCGGTCGTTTCGATGTGGTGCAGGTGGAGCCGACGGCCCTCAATCCCGGGGACGCCGCCAATCTGCGCGAGAATGGCCTGGGGATCCTTGCCTCCACTCGGGTGGGTGTGGGCGGGCAAATTGCCCGAAATACGTACTTTACGTTCAGCACCGGGCTGTGTGGGTTGTCCAGCCAGACGTCGGGAGGCGGCGACGCGCTGTCCTTGTTTGCGCAGGGGCTGGGGGTGAAGGTGGAGCGGCGCTTCGAGGGAGGGTTGAGCGTGGCGCTTGGCCTCGAGCCGGGCTCCAGTGCCCAAGCCTGCGGCCGGTTGGGGATCAGCCGCACGTTCCAGCAGACGCCGCCGCAGATCGGCATCGACTTCTTTCGCAGCTGGACCTTCTGAGTTCGGGCGGGCTGCGCGGTAGCATGTTTCCACCGGCCGTCCCCGTTCGTCGTCATCGGCCAGATGTCATCGACCATGCCTCCCCCTTCAAGTCTCTCGGCGCTCTCGCTGACCGAGTCGCTCGACGCGATCGACCGCGCCGAGTCGACCCATGCGCGCGTGGAAGTCACGGCTGCGCTGCTGCACGAGATGGGGTTCGACCGGGTGGTGATCTCGCTGCGCGACGCGTCGCTGAATCCCATCTCGGTGGTGCGGGCGGGACTGCCGGAAACGGCATCGCTCACCGGGCTCGCCCTGAAGCCGCTGCCGGGCGCCGTCTGGCGTCGTCGCCTCTCGAATCTGGAGCGTTTTCGCGTCGGTGATCTGCACCTGCTCGACGGCAGCGATCCGTGGGTCTCCCGCGAGTTCTTCGGCGTCGAACCAAAGGCGGCCGGCGACGGTCACACTTGGCTGCCCACCGATCTGATCGTCGCGCTCCTCCGCGGCTCTGATGGTGAGATGCTTGGCATCGTGAAGCTGGCTGGTCCCCGGGATGGTCGTCGGCCCAGCGAAGTCCGCCGGCGCGACATCAGCGCGATTACGCGCCATCTGGCGGCGCGCGTGGCCTATGACGCCCTGCGGGCCTTGGCCGAACGGCGTCACGAGCGGCTCTTACGATTGCAGGAGGCCGGCGCCTCGCTCACGCGTTCGCTCGACGAGCACGAGATCATGCGCGAGCTCACGCGTCAGGTGCAGCTGGCCGTGCGCGCCGATGGCGTAGCGGTGCTGATCCCGGATCTCGACGCCGACATCCTCACGACGGCCCTGCGCATCGTGCGCGGTGTGGAACGGGCCCGCGGCCCGGTACGTCTGGGCGAGGGCATCGTGGCGGAAGTGGCGCGCACCGGACTTCCGGTGCGTGTGGGCGATCGCGATGCCGATCGCACCCGAGAACGCGCCGGCCTCATCTCGCCGCTTTCGATGTACGACGTGGTGGGGGAATCGGGCGCGGCCACGTCGGTGCTCGCGGTGCCGGTGCGCGTGGGCATTCGATTGCTCGGCGTGCTCGCCGTACACTCCACGAATGCCGACGTGTACACGGCCGAAGACGAGGAAGTGCTCTCCACGATGGCGTCGCAGGCGGCCACTGCGATCGCCAACGCCCGCCGATACGCTGAGAGCGAACGCGAACGTCGTACCACCGAGGCGCTGGCCGATGTAGCGCGCGCCGTCGGCGAATCGCTCCGCCTCGGCGAAGTGTTGCGCCTCATTCTGCGCCATACGGTCTCGCTGCTCGGCGTCGAAGGCGCCTGTGTCGCGCTGCGGACCGGCGAGTATCTGCACATCGTGGCCTCGATCGGCAGCGCCGATGTGCTCAGTGGCGTGCATCTGCCCGTTACCGGCAGTGTGATCGGACGCTCGGTGGTGTCGAACGAGCTGATTGTATTGAACGACGGGAGCACCGAATCTGCGCTCCATCGGATGGTGCAGCATCTCGCGCCGATTCAGCGCATGGTGATTGCCCCGCTCATCACGGGCCGCGGCACGATCGGCTCAATTGCCGTGATCAATCGCGATCGCCCGTTCGATCAGGACGATGCCAAGGTCCTGCAGCGTCTCGCCGATCAGGTCGCCGTCGCGATCGTGAACGCGCGCCTGTTCGAGGAAGTCGAGAAAGCGACGCGCGAGTGGAAGGTGGCATTCGACAGCACGGCCAGCGGTATCGTGGTACTCGAGGAATCGCTCACGGTGAGCCGTTGCAACGCGCGCGCGGCGGATCTGTGCGGTACGACAATTCCGGCGTTGCTGGGTCGACGCTTCCGCGATGCGCTCGTGGGCAGCAGCGACACGATGGAAGCAAGCGCCGTCGATCAATTCATCTCCCGCGCGTTGGAACACGGCGTCCCCACGCGTGAACTCGTGCGCGATGACGCCACCGGTCGCCTGTTCTCGCTGCTTGCGGCACCGCACCCTGATGGCGGTTGTGTCATCACGTTCGACGACGTGACGGATTCGCACCGCATGGCGGAACGGCATCGCAAGGTGCTCGATACGGTGTTTGACGCGATCGTGATCACCGATCTCGAGGGGCGCATCACCTTCGCGAATCCGGCGTCGCACATGCTGTTCCGTCGGCCGAATCTCGAGGGCGAGGCCGTCGTCAACCTCACGCCCGCTGAATGGATCGAGAGCGTGCAGGCGTTCGAACGACTGGCCCGCGAGGGTGAAGGACAGCAGTACGAATGTGAGGTGCTGCGCGCCGATGGCGAGCGTCGTCGGGTGCGCGTGAGCTCCGCTCCGCTGATTGAGCTGGGGCAGATCACGGGCACCGTCGCCTGCCTGCACGACATCACGGAGCGACGTGCCGAGCTGCGAGCCCGCGAGCGGTCCGAATCGTTGAACATGCGGCTCGTGGAAGCGGCGACCGACGCGATCTGCACGGTGGATCTCCATGGCCGGTTCACCTCGGTGAACGCGGGCTTCCTGACCGCAGCCGGCTTGCGACGTGAAGAGGTCCTTGATCAGCACTTCGCCTCGATGGTGGATCCAGTCGACCGGCCGACGGCCCTCGCGATGGTGGCCGAGACACTCGCGGGCCACCGCCGACGACTACAGGTGCGGTTCCTCGGCGCGAACGGGTCGCGCATGGGCATGATCACCACGGCGCCGATTCACGAGCAGGGCGAGGTGGTGGGGGCGCTCGGCATCATTCGTGACGTGACGAGCGACGAGATCGCGCGCGAATCGGACGCGCAGCAGGCACGCATGGCGGCGGTCGGACAGTCGCTGAGCCACGTGGCGAACGAGCTGAACAACCCGCTGGCGAGCCTGCTGGCTGTGGCGGAGTTGCAGGCCACGTCGCCAACGATGCTGCCGCAGGATCGTCGCGTGATCGAACAGATCTGTGACCAGGCGCGCCGGGCGTCGCGGATCGTGTCGCAGCTACTCGACTCTACCGGCGAAGCCCCCCACACGTCGGGCGAGCGTCAACGGGTGGACGTGAACGCCCTGGTCCGCCGCGCGATCGAGTTGCACGGGTACGGACGGCGCGAGCATGGTATCGTGGTCGAGTTCACCGCCGCGCCGGATCTTCCGGCGATTTCCGGCGATGCGATTCAGCTGCAGCAGGCCGTGTCGAATCTGCTGGTGAATGCCGAGGAGGCGCTCGTCGACTTCGATGGCACGCGTCTGATCCGCGTGATCACCCGCGAAGGGGAGCATGGCGTGGACGTGCAGGTGACCGATACGGGCCCCGGCATCACGTCGCATCATCTGGCGCGCATCCTCGAGCCGATGTTCACGACGCGCAACGCGTTGGGACACCGCGGACTCGGCCTCACGATTGCGCATGCGATCGTCCGGGATCACGGCGGCTCGCTGGACGTGCGCTCGCGTGCGGGTGAAGGGGCGGCGTTCACGCTGTCCTTCCCGGTGTCGGTCGCCACGCCGGCCACCGCCGATGACGCCAGCGACGGCCACGACCACGCGGTGGCTGTGGCCACGGGATCGATCCTCCTGATCGAAGACGAGGCGACGCTGCGGAGTGCGATCAGCCGATTCCTGCGGAACACGGGCTATACGGTTGATGTGGCTGAGGGGGGGGGCGACGCGCTCGACCTGTTGGCGGAGCGGTCGTACGATCTGATTCTGCTGGATCTCCGCATGAAGGGCATTGCGGGGGAGCAGGTGTACGAGCTGATCGAGTCACGGGATCCCGAGCAGGCCCGCCGGATCGTGTTCATGACCGGTGACTTGCACAGTGACGCCGCGTCGCGGTTCATTCGCATGACCGGTCGGCCGGTGCTGGCCAAGCCGTTCACGCTGGGTGACCTGGAGTCCCGCGTGGCCCAGTTGATTCAGGGGTCGCGTTAACTTACCGGGATGACCCCTGGGAGTCGCTCGGCGACGGGATTTCTGCCGTCGCGGCGAGCGCGGCGACGATGTCGCGGTAACCCACGAAATCCCCCTCTGCTGAGAGTCTTCCGTTGGGCACTGCGCTGACGCTCTCCACCGCCGACCGATTCACGGTCCGATCGGCCATCGCTCCACTCCTTGGCGATGCGCGGATCTCCGCACCACTCACGTCACAGCTGCTGGCTGGTGAAATGCTCCAGCTGGTGGACGGCCGCGGCGACTGGCTGCACGTACGCGGCGCCGACGACTACGAAGGGTGGACGCACGTCGGCTTTCTCATGCCGTTCACCGGCACCGAGGCCACGTGGCGCATTTCCCTCGGGTGCGTGACCTGCGATGCCGATGGAGCCCGGCGCGCCCTGCCGCTTGGTGCACGCGTGGCCCCGGGGCTCGACGTGGTTGAAGGCGTGGCCATCGACCCCGCTGCGCGCGCCGCACAGTTCCCCCGAGACCGCGACGCGATCGTGCACAGCGCGCGCACCCTGTTCACCGGTACCAGTTACCTGTGGGGCGGCGTCACGCCATGGGGCGTGGACTGCTCCGGCTTGGTGCAGCGGATCTTCGCGCTCCACGGCGTACCGCTGCGGAGAGACGCGTGGCAGCAGGCGGCCGACGCGGTGCTGGTCTCGGACGGCGTGACCGCCGATCACGCTCCCGGCGATCTCCTGTTCTTCTCCGATCGCGACGACCGGCGCATCACGCACGTCGGCATCGCCACCGGCGACGGCGGCATGATCCACAGCTCCCTCGCGCGCGGCGGCGTTTACGCGGAGAAAGAACTGTCCGCCAAGCTCAAGGAACAGAGCGTGGGAATACGACGGGCTTTTTGAACTGCTAACGGCGCGAAGAGTGAACGGCGCCGTTCACCTTAGCGCCCTTGACTCTTCGCGCCGTTCACTCTTCGCGCCGTTCATCAGCTCACGACACCATGCCTGCTGGTCCACCCGGCGCGATGGGTTGTCCTTTCACGTACAGCATCGCTTCGCCGCGCTTTTCGTCGCGGAGTTCCACGATCATGCGGTAATCGCCCGTGACATCGAGCGGCAGGTCGAGCTGCACGATCACCGGCATGTCGAGTTCCGTGGTGCCGGGCGGTGGCGGGGCGATGGAGAGTTCGGCGTTCGACACCCACAGTTCGGTGCCGCGCGGGTTGACCCAGCGGAGCGTCATCGCATGATCGCCGGCATCGCTGGGGAGGGCCTTGATGCGCACCACGAAGGTGGCGCGTGGGTGCAGGGCAGGGAGCTGACCGACATGGACGGCATCGAACACGCCCAGAATGTTCAGCTTCCCTTCCTGGGAGATGTTTGCCGCGTCGGCAAAGAGCGCAAAGGAGACATGCATGGGGGGAAGGTACCGGCGGTACGTCGGGGATTCCACCCGCTGCGCGCGACGTACCTAGATTGCAGGCATCATGACTTCCCCTCAGACTCCAGCGGTTGCGCCCCGTCCGGGCTTCGGGACGACCGATCTCGGGCTGGTGGTCATGTCGCTCATCTGGGGCATCAATTACAGCGTGGTCAAGGCGGGGCTGCGCACACTCTCGCCGCTCACGTTCAGCGGGCTGCGGGTGGCGCTGGCGGCCATCGTCCTGTTCACGATCGCGGCGTTCGTGCGCGACACCAAGCTTCCGTCGCGGCGTGACATGATCACGCTGGCGTTGCTTGGTCTCGTCGGCAACGGGTTGTATCAGCTGTTGTTCATCTTCGGGATGTCGCGTACGCGCGCCGGTGTGGCGGCGCTCGTGGTGGCGGCCGGACCGGCGTGGATCGCGATCATTTCGAGGTTGCTGGGGCGCGAGCATCTGCCGATGCGCGGATGGGGCGGGATCGGGTTGCAGCTGTTGGGTGTGGCCTGTGTGGTGGGCAGTGCGCGGGGCTTCGAAGGCGGGCGTGATGTGATGCTCGGCGCCGGGTTGATCGCGATGGGCAGCATTGCGTGGGCCACCTTCAGCGTGCTGCTGCAGCCGTATACCAAGACCGCGCATCCGCTCCACCTGTCGGCGATCACCATGGCCAGCGGGTCGTTGGTGCTGGTGTCGATTGCGCTGCCCGATCTCCTCGCGCTCGATTGGGGAGCGGTGACGCTCACCGAGTGGGGCGCAGTGACCTACGCCGGCATCGGGGCACTGGTGGTGGCCTACCTACTCTTCTATCGCGGGGTACGCGTGCTCGGTGCCACGCGTACCGCCATGTATGGCAACCTGCAGCCGATCGTCGCGATTGCCTTCGCCTGGCTCATGCTTGGTGAGCGGCCGACCGTGTGGCAGTTGCTCGGCGCCGCGCTTATCATGGCGGGGCTGCTCTTGTCGCGCACGGCGCATGCGAGACCGATGGTGGCACGCGCGGCCGCCGTTTCATCCTCAGTCCAGACCTCGTGAAGCTCGTTCTGTTCGACATCGATGGCACGCTGCTCTGGTCCGACGGCGCCGGCCGTCGCGCCATGGAAAACGCCTTGCTGCGCGTATTCGGCACGACCGGCGATACCAGCTACCGCTACGACGGCAAGACCGATCGGCAGATCGCGCGCGAACAAATGCGCGAAGCCGGCTTTACCGATGCCACAATCTCCAGTCGGCTCGACGACCTGCTCAACGAATACGTGCACGGCCTCCATGCGGAGCTCACGCGGGAAGGTACGACGCCGGCCCGGTTATGCGATGGCATTCCGCCGCTCCTCGATGCACTGCGCGGCCACCGTGACGTCACGCTGGGTTTGCTGACGGGCAACATCGAGCGCGGCGCCCGTGCCAAGCTCAACGCCGTGCAGGTCGACTTCGAACAGTTCCGTGCGAACGCGTTCGGCTGCGATCACGAAGACCGTCCGGAGTTGCCGGCGTTCGCGCAGCGTCGCGCCCGCGAGCAGCTCGGGCTCGATATCGCCGGTGACCGCATCGTGATCATCGGCGACACGCCGGCTGATATCCACTGCGGGCGTTCGCTCGGGGTGCGCGCCATTGGTGTCGCCACCGGCCGATACAGTACCGACGATCTCGCGGCGCACAGCCCCGCCGCCGTGTTCGCCAACCTCGCGGACACCGACGCGGTCGTGGCGGCGATCCTCGCCTGATGACATCCGTGATCGCGGCGCAGGCGCGCGTCGTCGGCATCGTGCGCGGTCGTGAAATCGATGCGCCGGCCAGCGTCACCCTCGATCAGGACACACTCGTACTGGCGTGGCAGGACGCCATGCCGTGGCGACTCTCGCTGAGCGGCATCGAGGGCATCGCCGGCGGCGGGTCGTCACTCACGGTGTATCTCGTGAGCAACGACGTGCTCGAGCTCAGTGGCGACGATCGGCTCCGGGCCCTCGGGCTGCAGCTGCTCGATCGCGCCTGTGCGATGCCGGAGCTCACGCGTGGCCTCAAATCCCTCGGCTCGTCGCGCGGCACGCCGGTCGTGGCGCACGATCGCTGGTTCGCGCCGCTGCTGGCCGCGCGTCGTGCGGTCGAAGGGGTGAGTGATCCCGTGCGTCAGGTGATGCTGCTCGACGCGGCCACGCTCACCAAGGACATCGAGCGCGCCATTGCCGAGATCGCGGTCACCACGGCGCCCGGTGATCCCGCCCAACAGCGCGCCGTGGAAGCGGCGATCGAGGAAGAAGCGGCGGCCGTGTTTACGGCCATCGCGAGCATGGGACTGGCCGGTGATGCGCTGCGCGGGGGGGCACTCGATACGCGCATCGCCGATTGGCGGCAATGGGTGGAGACGGTACGCGGCGTGTTCGCGGCGGCGGATGATGCGTGGACCGGAATCGCGGCCGAACTGCGATAGCCGTTTTTCGACGCGTGGTTCAGTGACAGCCGCAGTCGGTTCCGCAGCCGCTTTTCGGCTTGCGGGCCGCGGCGATTGAGCGCCAAGCGCGCCGCGCCACGAAGAGCAGGGCGCTGGCCACGATCAGCACGACGACGATCAGTTGCGCGTTCAGTGGCGTACTCATCGCGAGCCTCCGAAACCAAGCGCCGTACCGCCCGCGTACACCAGCCACGCGGAGCCCCACGCCAACGCCAGCATGTACGCGAACTGCAGTCCGGCCCACTGCCAGCCAATGCGCCCGCCGCCCGCTTCGCGCACCGTGACCGCGATCGTGCTGATGCACATGAGCGCGAACACGTAGAACACCATTAAGCCGATGGCGATCAGCGGCGTATACGCACGCGTGCCGGTGACCGCGTTCCGCTCCGACCGCAGCCGCTCGGTGAGCGCCTGCTCGCTTTCGGTTCCCACGCCATAAATGGTGCCCATGGTGGACACGAACACCTCGCGCGCCGCAAAGCTGGCGGCAATCGAGACGCCAATCTTCCAGTCATACCCCAACGGGCGCACCAACGGTTCAATGCCGTGGCCGATGCGGCCCAGGACGGAATGCTCGAGCTGCTGCTCCTGCTGGGCCTCCAGCGGCAGCGAAGCGTCTACAACGGCTTTCGGGTACGTGGCCATGGCCCAGAGCACGATCGAGAGCGCCAGAATCACCGTGCCGGCACGCTGCAGAAACAGCTGGCAACGCTGCACCACGGAGACGCTGAGCGACTTGAGGCTCGGCAAACGATACGGCGGCAGTTCAAGGATCATGGGACGCACAGGGCCTTTCAGCAGCGTGCGCTTGAAGATCGCGGCCACGGCGAGGGCGACGACGGTGCCGAGCAGATACATGATCAGCATGGTGGCACCCTGCAGCGTGAGCCCCGGAACGATCGAGGTTGCCGGCACGAAGGCGCCAATGAGCAGTGTGTACACCGGTAGTCGGGCCGAACAGCTCATGAGCGGCACGACCATGATCGTGGCCAGCCGATCTTTGGGATCTTCGATCGTACGCGTGGCCATGATGCCGGGCACCGCACAGGCGTAGCCAGAGAGCATCGGAATGAAGCTTTTCCCGTGCAGTCCAACCCGGCGCATGATGCGATCCATCAGGAACGCGGCGCGTGCCATGTAACCGGAGTGTTCGAGTACGCCGATGACCGTAAACAGGATGGCGATCTGTGGCAGGAACACGAGCACTGAACCGACACCGGCGACGACACCGTCCACGACCAGCGAACGCAGATCGCCTTCGGGCAGGGCGGAGCCCACCGCACGGCCGGTCGCTGCGATGAGGGCTTCGATGCCGTCCATCAGGGGCGTGGCCCACGAAAAGACCGCCTGAAAGACGACCATCATGAGCACGAGGAAGATGAGCGGGCCCCAGACGCGATGGAGCGCAAACCGGTCAATGCGGTCGCTCACGTTGTAGCCGGCCGGGCGGGACCGGGTGACGGTGCGCTCAATGACCTGCGCAATCCAGGCATACCGCACTTCCGATTCCAAGCGCGTGGGGACGAACCCTACGCTGCGCAGTTCGTCCGAGGCCGCCGTGATGGCTTCCGCGAGACCCGGCACGCGATCGAGATGCGGACCGACCCGTTGCATCCCCAGCAGTCGCAGCGCTTCCATGCGAGCGGCGCGAGCCGAGAGCCCGTCGGCCACGAGACAGGCCTCGAGCGGGGCGAGGGCGTCCTGCGCCGGCTCGGGGATCGAGAACTGTCGTGAGGGCGCCGGAAGCTCGGCGGCGATGATGAGCGCCTTTTTGAGTGGCTCCAGCCCTTCACCGCGTTTCGCTACGGTGGGGACGATCGGTACGCCCAGTTCATGGATCAGTTCGGGGACATCGATCCGCAGTCCTTCGGCCTCGGCCACGTCGAACTGATTGAGCGCAATCACGACGGGTACGCCGAGTTCGACGACCTGGCTGGCCAGAAAAAGGTTGCGCTCGAGGTGCGACGCATCGACCACGACCAGCACGACATCGGGGCGCCAACGGTCGGCGTCGCGGCCCAGGAGAACTTCCAGCGCCACCTGCTCGTCGGGCGAGCCGGCGGACAGGGAATAGCTGCCCGGAAGGTCCAGGACGGTCACACGGCGGCCGTCAGGGCCCTTGAATCCCCCTTCCACCCGCTCGACCGTGACGCCCGCAAAGTTGCCGACGCGCTGGCGCAGCCCCGTGAGGGCATTGAAGAGCGTGGTCTTGCCGGTGTTGGGGTTACCAATGATGGCCACCCGCAGCGCATCGTGGCCGGCTTGGTGGGGAATCGTCGCGGAATCGTCGGGCGACAGGGGGCTTTGCAGAGTACTCACCGGGTCCTGACGCGCATGCGACGCAACGGCCGCATGTCGGGCGCCTCGCCAGTCGCGCTATGAACGCGCGTTGACGGGCTGAACGGTGATGCCGGCCGTGAGGGCCGAACCGAGCGCGATCCGCGTGCCTCGCACTTCGAGAAGCATGGCATCGCGGGCGTCGATGACGTTGACGCTGGTGCCTTCACAGAAGCCAAGCGCGCGGAGACGGCAGGCCTCGTCGCCGGAGCACTCGATGTCGACGACGGTCACCCGGGTGCCTGCAGGACACGCGTTCAGCGCGCACGTGGTGCGCGCGGCGGCGGTGTTCTGTGACTGCAGAGTCGGGAGCTGAATCGAGGCCACGGTGTTAGTTGAGAATGGTTCTCAAAGGGCGTGATGGAGTATACACAGCAATTGCCGCCGTTCGCAATGGGGAGCCCCCGACTCGGCTTTTCAACCCATTACCCAAAACCCATTACCCATTACCCATTACCCCAAACCAACAGCCCAAAGCCCACAGCGCCCACAGCCCATAGCCCAGAGCACAACAGCCTGCGTGCTGTGGGCCGTTGGTTTGGGGTAATGGGTCTTGGGTCTTGGGTTCTGCCTACCAGTACTACGCGCGGGCCAGCGGACCACTCCGCTTCGTTCTCGTCGCCACGATCGCGATCCCGATCGTGAGGATCGAGATGGCGATGATCTGGGCCGTCGAGAACCCCATCACCAGACGGTCATCCTTCGCGCGGAAGAACTCCACGATGAACCGTTCGACGCCGGCCAGCATGCAGTACATGCCGAACAGCCAGCCGGGCAGATTCGCGTGCTTCCGGAAGCGCCACAGGATCACGAACATTACAAACCCCATCAGCGTCTCGTAGAGCTGCGTCGGGTACACCGCGATCACGTCCGACATGTTTGTGCCCGCGGGGAATTGGACCCCGAACTGCTGCGCCATCACGGCCGCCGTGCTGGGCGGCGCGCCCTCGGGAAATTGCGTCGCGAAGAAGCCGTTGAACGGGCGCCCGTAGTCGTCACCCACGGCCCAGCAGCCGGTCCGTCCCACCGCGTAGCCGGCCGCGATGCCGATCCCGCACACGTCGGCGATCTTGAGGAAGTTCAGCTTCTTGTATCTGATCGTGGCGTAGCAGAGACCAACGGCACCGATGAAGCCGCCCCAGAACACGAAGCCGCCTCGGCTGAAGAAGGCCGACGGGTCGCCGGTGAGCACCACGTAGTACGTCTTTGCCCCAATGAGCGTGCCGACCAACGCGGCGAGCACGATATCCGGCATCGCGTCCGATTCGGCGTTTTGCCCACGGCGCCAGAACTCGCGTTGGCAGACGATCTGTGCGATCACGAACGCCATGAGGACGGCGAGTCCGAATCCGGTCAGTTCGAGAAAGCCGAACGTGAACGCGGTGGGGTGGTGGATGATGGGATGCACAGCGGAGTCGGGAGGAGGGAGTACGGGGTAGGGAGTGCGGCGACCCTACCGCTTACGAAAACATACCGGGAATCGGCAACGACGCTTGGGCGGTCATGGTCGCCTCCGCGCGCTCGCCGGCCTCGAACCGGAACAGTCCAGCGGCCGCGATCATGGCGGCGTTATCGGTCGCCAACCGCGGCATGGGTGCGAACACGGTGCCACGCGGTGCGACCCGCTCGCGAATGGCCTCCTGCAGCGCACGATTGCACGCCACCCCACCGCCCAGCACCACGCGCGTTCGACGATAGCGACGCGCGGCGCGCGCCACCTTTTCGGCGAGGGTCTCGATCAGCGAATCCTGAAAGCCCCGTGCGATGCTGGCGCGCTGCTCGTCGAGCACGCCGGCCTTTTCGGCATCGCGCACCGCATAGAGCACGGCGGTCTTGAGACCACTGAACGAGCAATCGTAGTAGTCGTCATCGCCCGGCTCGGCCGACTTGCGCAGCATGGGGCGCGCGAAGCGATGCGGATGTTGATGGACGGGCGACTCGGCCGTGCGGGCCAGCTCCTCGAGCGGGCGACCACCGGGATACGGCAACCCAAGGAGCTTCGCCACTTTGTCGAACGCCTCTCCCGCGGCATCGTCGCGCGTTTGTCCGAGCAAGCGATAGCGTCCCCATGCCTCGACGTCGAGCAACAACGTGTGCCCACCGCTCACGAGCAGCGCCGTGAACGGCGGCTTGGCGTCGGGGTGCTCGAGCAGGGTGGCGAACAGATGCCCTTCGAGATGATGCACCGGCACGACCGGCACGTTGTGCGTGAAGCCCAGTGCTTTGGCGTAGCTCGTACCCACCAGCAACGCGCCCACGAGCCCCGGCGCGTGCGTGACCGCGATCGCGTCGAGATCACGGAGCGTGACGTTGGCATCGGCCAGCGCGGTGCGAACCGCCGGTACGATCCCGGTGAGATGCTGACGGCTGGCAATTTCCGGCACCACGCCGCCGAAGAGGCGATGCACATCCTGCGACAGAATCACAAGCGATTCGAGACGCATGTCGGTGGGTGTGCCGTAGACGACGGCCGCCGAGGTTTCGTCGCACGACGTCTCAATGCCGAGCACGCGACGCGGTACGATGTCAGACATGAACCGCGTGGATATACAGCCACAGGGCCACCGCCAGCACGATCGCCGACAGCACGCGCACGACGTTTGGCCACGCCACCCGACGGACCTGACTCACTACGGCTTGGGTTCGGCCAGCAGCGACGACAGCAGTCGCTGGTTCCCGTCCGAATTCCAGTCTTCCGCACCGATCCACTTCTTGCGGATCACGCCGTCGCGCCCGATCACGAACGTCTCCGGCACACCGGTCGTGCGGTAGATGCCTTGAATCGTGCCGGCCGGATCGTGCAGCATCTCGAAGGTGAGTGTGAACTCCTTGGCAAAGTCCTGAATCTTCTGTTCGGCACCTTCATCATCGATGCTCACGGCGACGACCTTGAGTCCCTTCGGTCCAAGCGCCTGATGCACCGCTTCGATACTGGGCATCTCGGTGCGGCACGGAATGCACCAGGTGGCCCAGATATTCAGCAGTACGACCTCGCCGCGATAATCGGTGAGCGTCTTCATGGCGGGCGTGGCCGTGAGCGTCTTCGCGGCGAAGCCCGGCGCATCAGAGCCGACCGACACACTGGTGAGTTCGTCCTTCAGGAAATAGGACGCGGTGAACGCACCGCCCGCCAGCACCGCCACGATACCCAGCACGATCAACCACTGTTGTTTGGACGTCATACCCGCTCCACGCAAAGGTTGCGCAGCACTTCGATTTCCGCCTGCGGATTGGCGGCGCCGAAGATGGCATTGCCGGCCACGAACGTGTCGGCACCCGCCTCCCAGCACCGATGAATCGTGTCGCGCGAAATACCGCCGTCGACCTCGAGCACGGCATTGCTGTCGGCGTGATCGAGCAGCAAGCGGGCCCGCGCAATCTTGTCGATGGAATACTCAATGAACTTCTGTCCGCCGTACCCAGGATTGACGCTCATGATGAGCACCAGGTCGACCATGTGCGCCACTTCCTCGATCACCGACAACGGTGTGGCCGGATTGAGCGCGACGCCTGCCTTGCATCCCAGCGACTGGATGCGCGCGATCTGCCGGTCGAGATGCGGCGCGGCTTCGGCGTGAATGGTGAGCACATCGGCGCCCGCCTTCACGTAGTCATCGAAATAGTTCTCGGGCTCGACGACCATGAGATGCACGTCAATCACCTTCGTGCTGGAGCGACGCGCCGCTTCGATCACCTTCACACCGAACGACAGACTCGGCACAAAGCGACCGTCCATCACATCGACATGAATCCAGTCGGCGCCACCGGCGTCGCACATGGCAATCTCTTCGCCGAGTTTGCGGAAATCGGCGCTCAGCACGGAGGGGGCAATACGCACGGTCATGGAGCCGGATGGAGCTGAGGGGTAGAGAGCGTGTCAGCGGGGGAACGTCCATCACTGAGCACGAGTGATACGGCGCCGCTGGCGGCCAGCACACTGCCGGCGGGCGGTGTGGTCGCGAGCACGATGCCGGCTGGACTGCTGCTGGCACGGAACTGCACATCACCCACAAGTAGGCCGGCTTCGAGCAGCTTCTCGCGGGCGGGGCCTTCTTCGAGTCCGACCACATCGGGGACGGACACGAGCACGTCTGCGTTGGCGGCGCTATCGGCTGCTGGTATGACCTGCGCCGCGCTGTCGACTTGTCGCAGCAACGCCTGATCGCGTGCGGCCGCGTTGGGCTTGGGGATCGTGCCGCGGGCGATGCTATCCAGTACCGCTTGCACCGAATCGATCGCGTTCGCGCGCCCTGGTTCGAGCGTACGTACGGTAACCACGCCGCCGGCACCGCCCAGGATGAGGCCGACGACAGCGGCGATCGTGCCGCGAATGAGCCACGTGCGCGTCGACTTCGCCCGTGCTCCGCGCGGGGCGCGCGTCCCGGGCTTCTTCGCGGCGGCCATTACGCGATTCTCCGCAACCGCGCCGCGAAGGCGCCGTCGGTGCCGTGCTGCTGCGGTAACACGCGGAGGAGCCCGTGGTCCAACACGGATTCCGGTACCGTCCCCGCCGGGGGCGGTTCGAGCGTGAACTCTTTGTGCGTGGCGAGAAACGACTCGATCTGGTCGTCGTTCTCTTCGAGCTCGAGCGAGCAGGTGCTGTACACGAGCAATCCGCCGACCTTCACCATCGCAGCCGCGGCCAGCAAAATCTCGCGCTGCAACGCCGGCAACACGGCGAAATCGGACACGCGCAAGCGCCAGCGGGCGTCGGGGTGACGACGGAAGGTGCCGGTGCCGGTGCAGGGCACGTCGATCACCACCACATCGGCCTCCCCAATGGCCGGATGCCGCGCATCGCACACGAGGGGAATCAGATTGGTCGCATCGAGTCGACCGAAGCCGGTGAGCATACGCTCGACGCGTGCCATCTTCGCATCGGCGGCGAACACCAGCCGCGCGCGGCGCGAGAGCTCGAGCGCCTTGCCGCCAGGTGCGGCGCACAGATCGATCACCACGCCGCCCTCGGGAACGAACGCATACGTCGCCACGAGGGTGGCCGCCGGATCCTGCACGAAGAACATGCCCTGCTGGAAGGCACTGAGTTCGGTAAGCGCGACGCCGGGTCCAAGTCGGATGGAATCGGGCAGCAGTGGGACGTCATGCGTGGCGACGCCGGCACCGGTGAGCGCGTCGTTGAGCGTGGCGCGATCCACGCCATATGGGCGCACGCTGATCGAGGCGGGCTCGTTGTTCACCGCCAGCAGGCGCTCGGTGTCGGCCATGCCCCAGCGATCCACCCAGCGCGCAATCACCCACCGCGGATGCGAATACTGCTGCGCGAGCGCTTCGAGCGGTTCGCCCGGGACCGGCGGCTCGATCGTGTCACGTTCGCGATCGATACGACGCAGCACGGCGTTTACGAGCTTGCTGGCGCCGATGCCATGGCGCCGCTTGGTGAGTTCGACGGTCTGGCCGATGGCCGCATAGGCCGGCACGCTGCCCATGCTGAGCAGCTGATACGCTCCGAGGCGCAGCAAGTCGGCCACGTCGACGTCGATCTTGGCGATGCCCCCGCGCACACGCTCGGCGAGAATGGCATCGAGACGGTTGCGCGTGCGCAGCATGCCCCAGAGGAGCTCCTGCACCCAGCGGCGGTCGCGCGCCTCGATCGGCGCCACGTACCGTTCGAAGGCCGCGTCGAGCATCGCGCCATTGCGCAGGTCCGCCAGCACCATCGCCGCCGCCGCCCGCGACTCGGTGATGCCCAGCATGTTGTGGGGTTTCTTCTTCACGACGGCCATCATCAGGTTCTCATGCGGGCTCGAGCAGATCGCCCACCGAGACGCCACGCCCGCGCGCCAACGACGCGGCGGTCATGCGCGGCTTGCCGCTGGGTTGCACATCCAGAAATCGCACGGCGCCTTCGCCGCAGCGGACCAGCAGCCCCTCGTCGTTGGCCACGCGCACCGTTCCCGGTGGGCTCGCCAGCGTGGGCTCGTCGAGATCATCATTCGTCCCATCGCCCACGACGCGCACGCTGAACAGCTTCGTCTCCACGCCGCGTAGGCTGGCAAAGGCGCCCGGTCGTGGGTCGAAGGCGCGGGTCACGCGCGACACGCGCTCGGCCGACCAGGTGAAATCAAGACGCGCCATATCACGATCGATCTTCGAGGCGTACGTCGACTGCGCGTGGTCCTGCGCGATGGGCCGCACCATTTGCGTGTCGATCATCGCCAGGGCCTGCACGATGGCCAGCGCGCCGAGTTCCGAGAGGCGGTCATGCAGCTCACCGTACGTCTCGTCGGACTCGATCGGCGTGCGCAGCACGTGCAGCATGTCGCCGGCGTCGAGCGCGGGTACCATCTGCATGATCGTGATGCCCGTTTCCGTCATGCCTTCGAGAATCGCGGCCTGAATCGGTGCCGCCCCGCGAAGCGCGGGCAGGATGGAGCCATGAATGTTGAGTGTGCCGAGCGGCGGCAGATCGATGGCCGCCTTGGGCAGAATGCATCCGTAGGCAACCACCACCGACACGTCGGGCGCGAGCGCACGCATGGCGTCGAGGAACTCGTCGCCGCGCGGCTTCTCGGGCTGCAGCACGGGAATGCCTTCTTCGAGCGCGACGCGCTTGACCGGCGACGGATCGAGCTGCGTGCGCGACCGGCCGCGCGGCTTGTCGGGCTGTGTGACAACGCCGACCACGTCGTGTCCTTCGCCAATCAGCGCGCGGAGCGGCGGAACGGCGAAATCGGGAGTGCCCCAAAAGAGAATGCGCACGGGTGGGGCGGTCTCCGGTTAAGCCTTCGTGTCGGGTGTCGTGGCGTCGCGCTCTTTCGGCAGATCGCCGACGGGGAGCACACGCAGGAGCTTCGGGTACTTCGCCTTCTCGTACTCCCACTCGCGCATCGCGGCGCGACGTTTGAGCAGACTGAGGCGGTCGGTGAACAACCGGCCGTGCAGGTGATCGATTTCGTGCTGCAGGCACCGTCCCAGCAGTTCGGTGCCTTCGACTTCGTACCAGACGCCGTCCATGTCCTGCGCACGCACAACGACGCGGGAGAACCGGTCGACGTCGGCGTAGACCTCGGGGATGGAGAGACAACCTTCTTCCCCGCGCACCGACCCTTCCTTCAGGATGATCTCGGGATTGATGACGACGAAACGCGTCTCATCTACCTCGACCACGGCCAGCCGCTCGCGTCGCCCGACCTGCGGTGCCGCGAGGCCGATGCCCTTCGCCTTGTCCATCGTGTCGAACATGTCGTCCACGAGCCGCCGCAACTCCGGCGTGAACTGCTCGACGCGTTCCGTCTCCTGGCGGAGAATCGGCGAACCCAGGACGTGAATATCGAGCAACGACACGGATACCTCAGGCCGCCGGGGTGGAGGAGCCGACGCGCGAAATGCGGCCACGCTCGACGATCACCTTCGACTCGCCCGTCTTGATCGTGATCCGGTCTTCCATGCTCGCGGCGCCGTCTTTGTTGACCGGGTTGATGTGCACGACTTCGCCGATCAGTCCGCCGGCCGTGACGATCTCGTCACCCTTCTTGAGGGCCTGCACGAGCTCGTTGTGCGCCTTCCGCTGCCGCTGCTGCGGGCGGATGAGCACGAAGTAGAAGATCGCGAAGATCGCGCCATACATGAAAATCATGGAGGCGATCTGACTGTTGCCACCCAACTGCAGGGCGGCGAAGCTGGCAAGGACGGAGAAGCTCATGAAGGCGTCGATCGTGAGTGATAGCGGGCGAGCCAGTCACGGCTCCAGCCCTGGAACGTGCCGGCCTGAACAGCGGCACGCGCATCGCGCATCAGCGCAACGAGGAAATGTACATTGTGGAGGCTCAGGAGGCGCAGTCCGAGGATCTCTTCCGACACGAAGAGGTGGCGGATATAGGCCTTGGAGAAGCGACTGCAGGCTGAGCAGGTGCATTCGTCGTCCAGCGGCCCCGGATCGAGGCGCCAGACGGCGTTCTTGATGCTCCGCCGGCCCGTGGTCGTGAAGAAGGCGCCGGTCCGGCCCATGCGCGTGGGCGCCACGCAGTCGAACAGGTCGACCCCGCGCGCCACCCCTTCCACCAGATCCTCGGGGAACCCGACGCCCATGAGGTAGCGGGGGCGGTCGGTCGGGAGCGCCTCGTTCACCACATCGAGCATGGCGTACATGTCGGGCTTGGCTTCACCCACCGACAGGCCGCCGATCCCTAACCCGACCCAGTCGGCCGCGTTCCGGATGGCCGTGGCTGATTCCCGGCGCAGGTCGGCGTGAATGCCGCCCTGCACAATGGGAAAGAGCGCCTGGATCGGGGTCGGGGCATCGGGGTCTTCCCGCCGCAGCCGGTCGAACTCCACCCGGCACCGCTCCAGCCAGCGGATGCTCCGCTCCATGGCCTCCCGCGCCAACCCGGCCTCGGTCTGTCCCGGCACCACGTGATCGAACTGCATGATGACGTCGGCTCCGAGATTCCGCTCGATCCGCATGACGGATTCGGGGGTGAACTGCTGCAGCGAGCCGTCGAGGTGGCTGCGGAACTCCACCCCCTGCTCGTTGATCGTGCGCAGTCCTTCCAGGGAGAACACCTGAAAGCCACCGGAATCGGTGAGCATCGGGCCGTCCCAGTTCATGAAGCGATGCAGGCCCCCCATGGTGCGGATCATCTCATCGCCGGGCCGCAGGCGCAGGTGATACGCGTTGGCCAGGATCATCGTGGCGCCGAGGCGCTGCAGATCCTCAGGGTCGAGCGACTTGACCGACGCCAGCGTACCCACGGGCATGAACTGCGGCGTGTTCATCACGCCATGTGGCGTCGTAAACTGGCCGGCGCGGGCGAGGCCGTCGGTGGCGTCGAGTTTGAAGGAAAAAGTCACGTGGGGAATCTATTGGCTCTCACGTGAGTTACGGGTGGTGAGTTGAAGTTCGGAGTCGTGCGTCGAAAACCCCAGCACTCGGAACTTGAACCCACCACTCGAAACTCACCAGCGATCGATCGGACGAAGCGCCACCGCTCGCCCTACAGGATGCACATCGCGTCGCCGTACGAATAGAACCGGTAGTTCTCGGCCACGGCGGTCCGGTACGCCTGCATCGTGAGGTCGTATCCCGCGAAGGCGGCCACGAGCATGATGAGGGTGGACTTCGGCAGGTGGAAGTTCGTGACCAGCCGGTCGATGCCGCGGACGGTGGCGGGCGGACGGATAAAGATGTTCGTCTCGCCGCTGAACGGGTGAATTGCACCGTGCACATCGGTGGCCGTCTCGAGCGTGCGCACACTGGTGGTCCCGATCGCCCACACGTGATTGCCGCGCGCGCGCACGGCGTTCAGCTGCTTGGCCGTGTCGCTCGTGATCTCGCACCATTCCTCGTGCATCACGTGCTGCGACGGATCTTCGTCACTCACCGGGCGGAAGGTGCCGGCACCGACGTGCAGAAGCACGTTGGCCGTTTCCACGCCGCGGGTACGCAGCGTGTCGAGCAGGTCGGGGGTGAAGTGCAGACCCGCCGTGGGGGCCGCGACCGAGCCGCTCGTCTCCGCGTACACCGTCTGGTACCGGGCGCTGTCGCCCGATTCGTCGGCGCGTTCGATGTAGGGCGGCAGCGGCACATGTCCGTACTTTTCGATCGTGCCGGCCACATCGCCATTCGTATGCAAGCGCACGATGCGCGTGCGACGGGGCGTCGTGTCCACGATTTCGACGCGGAAGTCGGGGGCGATCGTAACCACGCGGCCCGGGCGCAGCTTGCCGCCCGGATGAATCATCGCTTCGTAGTGGTCACCGTTGACCGGGCGGAGCAGCAGAATCTCCGCCGGACCGCCGCTTTCGCGATGCCCGAGCAGACGTGCGCGGAATACTTTGGTCGTGTTAACGACGATCGCGTCGCCGGCCGGAATCAACTCGGCGATGTCACGGAACGTACGATGGGCGATGCTGCCGTCGCGCCGGTCGACCACGAGCAATCGGCTCGTATCGCGCGGCTCGACCGGACGCTGCGCGATGCGCTCCTCGGGGAGCGCGTAGTCATAATCGGACGTGCGGCTGCCCTTGTGGGGCAACGCGTCGACGGAGTCAGGCATTGCAGTCATGGAAGCGCAGAAAGACAATCGAATCGGCGCCGCAACGCAACGGTTGGGCCCGTTTTGGTCCCTCAGCGTACGATGAATCCAGTGTTCCTCACCGTTTTCTTCTGATTCGCGAGGTCCGTGACTTCAACCCGCAGACGGTAGCCGCCCGAGGGCGCCTGCGTCATGTCGAGCGAGAGGTACTCCACCAGCACGGGGAGTGCGCTGCCCTGACGATCGAATGAGATCGTGAAGCGATCGCGGGACTGCTGCGCGCGTCCCACGGCCTTCCCCAGATTATCGAGCACGCGCACGGCGAAGCCCACGGCGCCCATCCGGTCTTCACGTTCCACCGTGATCGCGACGCGGTACGTGGTCATGCCATCCCGCGGCACGAGATCGTACATCTCCCAGAGCAGGCCGATGGAGCTGCCGCGCGCGAAGCTGCCGGCGTTCGGGGTGATCGCGATGTCACGCCAGCGTGACGGTATCGTGACGCCGCTGCGCAGTTCAGGCTTGTTGCCGAACAGCACGTCGCTCATGCCGAAACCGACGTGCGTCGCGGGATCGAGGCGTGACATCGCGCGGGCGCCGCGCTTGCTGTCGGCCTGCAGGGCTTCGACGCGCACCACATTGATGCCCGGCCCCACCCGTCGCGTCCAGGCGCGGTCGAGCGGCGCGTGGCCGCTATCCCGCGCGAACGTGAGCTGGTCGGACTCCATGCCGCGCACCTTCACGAACTGGTCGAAGATGCGCAGGTCGATGTCGACGGGAACGCGCTCGAGCGTGCTGGTACGGACCAGCGAGTCGACCGGCACGCGCGCCGCGATCACGGCATCGCTGGAATCGGCGCCCGACCGGAACCGGGTGATCCGCATCGGGATGGTGTCGAGTAGGCGCGTCGCCGGCACGTTGGCGAAGGTCACCGGCACGGCGTCCTTCACCCCTTCTACGTAATTGCGGTCGAACAACGACAGGCGTCCGGTGGCAAACCCCGGTTGCAGGTCA
This sequence comes from Gemmatimonadota bacterium, assembly GCA_947461225.1. GTDB lineage: Bacteria > Gemmatimonadota > Gemmatimonadetes > Gemmatimonadales > Gemmatimonadaceae > Gemmatimonas. Next base: position 38,448 of record CANHJV010000008.1, read on the forward strand.
AAGAAGAAGGTGAGTTTGTTGGTGTAATCCCACACCAGCGTGATGCCGCCATCGAGGCGGGTACGGGTGTCGGTCGAACTGCCGGGGATCGTCATCTCGAAGTCCGGCGGTCCGTAGCGCACGTATACATCACCGCGGTCAGTGTCGGCACCACGCAGGTCCATCTCATCGATCGTCCAGCGGAAGTCGGCGAAGACCACGCGGGCGAGAAACTCGAGCCGGAATTCATTCTCCTGCGTGAGCGCCAGCGGATCGCTCATCATCCAGAACATCGCTTCCAGTCCGTCGCGCTGGGCCAGCGGCAGCGCTGCCCAGCTGGCCGAATCGCCGACCTGCCCGTTCAGCGCCTTCGGCGCCCGTGGGCGAAGAATGCGGGACAGGTTCTTGAGGCGGTTGGCTTCGGACTCGTCCATCAGGACGAAGGCGCTGTCGAAGGCCCGCGTGGCACCCGTCTCGTTGGCGAGTCGATGATACGCGAGACCAAGCGCCAATTGCGCCTGAAAGTCGAGTGGGAACTGTCGTGCGCGCAGGGCCGCCACCGTGGCCAGATTCTGCCACTGCTTGCGTTCCGCGTACGCCATGTACAGGTGACGGCTGTAGCGGAGATTGCTGGAGTCGGCTCCGACAGCACGCGAGAACAGGGACAGCGCCGCCGCATGGTCGTTGTCGCCGGTGGGCGGCTCGATTTTGCTGGCGATCGAATTCACGTAGTCGCGTGCGTTGTTGCGATTCCAGTTGTTATTGCTTCCCAGCTGCACTTTCGACATGCCACTGGGCAGCCCCCGGTTCGCCACGGCATCGTAGCTGCGCCACGCGGCCATGCCGGCCATGTCGGCCGCTTCCGCCAACAGCAGCGGTTCGCCCGAGCGTTCGGCCGCCGACATGCCATCGCGCGCCTGCCCCGTCGACGCGAAGCGCATGGTGGACACACCCGACTGGATGTTGAAGCGACTCAGGCTCAGCCAGTACCTCGCGCTGTCGGGCGCGAGCTGCGTGGCGAGACGCAGCGCGGTATCGGCGGCGATCAGCAGGCGGATCTTCTTCTGATCCTTCATGAAGTTCGGATCGCGCGCGCTGCGCGCTTGATTCCACTGCAGCAGACCGAGTTGGTGCCACGCCGCGGCGTCACGCGTGTCGCGGCGCACCGCGGAATCGAGCAGCGCCACCGCACGGGCGGTATCGCCATTGGCGGCGATCGAGTCCGCGATTCGCGCCACGGAGACGCGCGGTGTGGGTTGCGGCGCCGTCGGCTGCGCCCCCAACGCGCGCGTCGCCATTAACGCGAGTGACGCGGGCAGGAGCAAGACGAGTGCACGCCGCGTCGCCCGCCCCAAGCGGTCGGCCATCGATGTCACGGTGAGCGGCTTAGAACAGGGTGGGTTGTTCGAAGGCGCCCATGGGAGGAACGTAGCCAAGGTGCCGATACGCATGCGCGGTGGCCACGCGTCCGCGTGGTGTACGCTGCAGAAATCCGTGCTGCACCAGGAACGGCTCGTACACCTCTTCAATCGTCCCGGGATCCTCGCCGATGGCCGCCGCGATCGTCCCGAGCCCAACCGGCCCCCCGTCAAACTTCTCGATGATCGACTTGAGCAGCCGGGCGTCCATATCGTCGAGTCCGAAATGGTCGACGTTGTTCAACTCGAGCGCGGCTTGTGCGACCTCGAGCGTGATCCGTCCGTCGGCACAGACCTGCGCGTAATCGCGCACGCGGCGCAGCAGGCGATTCGCCACGCGCGGTGTGCCTCGCGAGCGTTTGGCGATTTCATGCGCCCCAAGCGGGTCCATCTCCACCTTCAAGACCTCGCCGGTGCGGCGGACGATCACTTCGAGCTCGTCCACCGGATAGAAGGCCAGCTGCTGCACAATGCCGAAGCGTGCGCGGAGCGGTGCCGTGAGCATGCCGAGCCGCGTCGTGGCACCCACCAGCGTGAACTTCTCGATGTTCATCGTGACGGTTTGCGCCTTGGGGCCATCGGACAGCCGGATGTCGATCCGGTAGTCCTCCATCGCCGGATAGAGAAACTCCTCGATGATCGGCCGCATGCGGTGAATTTCGTCGATGAACAGCACATCGCCCTCACGCAGATTGGTGAGAGGGCCGACGAGATCGGCCGGCTTTTCGAGGGCGGGCCCCGATGTGGTGGTGAGATTCACGCCCAGTTCGCGCGCCATCAGGTCGGCGAGCGTGGTCTTGCCCAAACCCGGCGGGCCGAAAAAGAGCGTGTGGTCGAGCGGCTCCTTCCGAGCGCGGGCGGCGGCGATGGCGATGCCGAGGCTGTCCTTGACCTTCTTCTGGCCGATGAACTCGACCAGCCGCTGGGGACGAAGGGACAGCTCGACGACGCTCTCGTCGGCGAGGGCTTCCGGCGTGGTGATTTCGGCGCGACTCATGTGACGGAATATACCGTGGCGGCTCGGCACCAGCGGACGAAGTTGGGGTACTGTTGGGGACGGCTGCGGTCGATCAGCTTTGGACAGCCTGCAGCATGCCCGCTTCAGCGTTCCCCCCCGGATTGCGTAGATTTCCGGGAGTGACCCGCGACGCCGTCGCGTGGGCTCCCGTTCGTCCTGCTCCCAGGATCCGCCATGTCCCGCCGTTCGCCTGTGCTCTCGCTGGTCGGTCTTTCCGTCGTGCTCTGTGCCACGACGGCATTTACCACGCCGACCCGTCCCGTGCGCTCCACGCCGCCCGCCCGCGTGGCGGTTGCCCCGGCCGTGGCCAAAACGCCGGCGGCTCCGAAAGCGCTCGTCGAAGAGGCGGTCAATATCGACTGGCGCGTGCTGGCCGGGCTCGACTACACCAACGGCAAATCAACGGATACGCTCAAGAAGCTCGAGGGGAAGCTGGTCCGGATTCCGGGCTTCGTCGTGCCACTCGACGACTTCCAGGAAGAGGGGGCCGAGTTCCTGCTGGTGCCGTACTACGGCGCCTGCGTGCACACGCCGCCGCCGCCGCCGAATCAGATCGTGATGGTGGAGATGGGTGGCAAGAAGGCGGTCAAGCTCAACTTGTTCGACGCTGTCTGGATGTCGGGGCGCCTCAAGATTGCCTCGGTCGAAAGCCCGTACGGCACCGTGGGCTACCAGCTGGAAGGACTCAAGGTCGAGCCCTACTCGTCGAAATGAGTGAGGGGGCTGCAGTGGCAGCTCCCGCCGGCACCGGTCCCGCCGGGACCCCGGCGGTCGAGCTGTCCGCGTTGCGCTTTGCGTACAAGACAGGGCGCGACGTCCTAGCGATCGACTCGCTGACCATCGCCCGCGGCGAGACGGTGTTTCTGCATGGGCCGAGTGGCAGTGGCAAGACCACGCTCCTCGGCCTTCTTGCCGGTGTGCTGCAAGCGACCAGCGGCAGCGTGCGCATTTTGGGGCAGGACTTCTCGACGATGTCGGGCGGAGCCCGCGATGCGTTCCGAGCGCGACATCTGGGCTACGTCTTCCAGATGTTCAATCTCATTCCGTACCTGCCGGTGCGAGAGAACATCCTGCTGCCGGTGCGACTGGAGCCAGCCCGTCGCGAGCGACTCGGCGGACGCTCGCTCGACGACGCCGTGCGTGACATCGCGTCGCAACTCGATATCGCCCAGTATCTCGATTCCCCGATTTCGGAACTGAGCGTCGGGCAGCAGCAGCGCGTCGCCGCGGCGCGCGCGCTGATGGGCAGCCCCGAAGTGGTGATCGCCGACGAGCCCACCAGTGCGCTCGACACCGACCGGCGCGAACGGTTTCTCAAGTTGCTGTTTGCGTCGTGCGAAAAGGCCAAGGCCACGCTCGTGTTCGTGAGCCACGATCACACGCTGATGCCGCTCTTCTCGCGGACGGTGGAGCTCATGGAGATCAATCGCATGGCGAAGGTGGGTGCCGACGCATGAGGACATCACGATGATGATCCTGCGCCTGGCGCTCACGTCGCTGCGCAGCCGGCTGTTGACCACGTCGCTCACGGTGGCGTCGATCGCGCTGAGTGTCACCCTGCTGGTGGGTATCGAGAACGTGCGCGCCGGCGTGCGCGACAGCTTTGCGGGCACGATTCGCGGTGTCGACCTGATCGTCGGCGCGCGCGGTGGCACGCTGCAGGTGTTGTTGAGCGCGGTATTTGGTATCGGCTCGCCGTCTGGCTCGGTGAAGTTGTCCACGATGGAGCGGTGGAAGGCGCATCCGGCCGTGAAGTGGGTGGTCCCGTACTCGCTCGGCGACAGTCATCGCGGGTTTCGCGTGGTCGGCACGACGCCGGAATTCTACGAGCGTTATCGCTTCCGCAAGGACGGGCGGATCGTGTTCGTGTCGGGACGCGCCGCGGTCGCGGATACCGAAGTGGTGATTGGCAGCGAGGTGGCGGAGAAGCTGGGCTACACGATCGGCACGCCGGTGGTGGTGGTGCACGGGCTCCGCGACATCGGGACGTCGAGCCATGAGACGCACCCGTTTCATGTGGTCGGGATCCTGGGGCGCACGTTCACGCCGATCGATCGGTCGGTGTACGTGACGCTTGAGGGGATCGAGGCGATGCATGAGCCGGAAGCGGCTGGCGTTGCTGGGTCGTCGATGGCGTCGGCGGAGGCAGCAGGAGGGAGGGTATCAGGAGGGAGGGGGCAGGGGGGGACGGCGCAACCTTCCGCGGCGAAGCCGAGTGCGAAAGCGGCGGCGATCATTGCGGCGAACAAGCAGCGGGCGGCGGCGATGGCACCGCCGCCGGGCACGCCGATGGTGATGCCGGGGGCGGAGCCACCGCCGGGCACGCCGATGGTGATGCCGGGGGCGGAGCCACCGCCGGGCACGCCGATGGTGATGCCTGGGGCGGAGCCACCGCCGGGCACGCCGATGGTGATGCCGGGCGCTGAGCCGCCGCCGAGTGCGCTGCCCGAGGTGCAGGCGGCCGCCGCGAGGCAGCAGGTGGCGGAAAAGCGCGTCCCGATCGCGGCGGAGGTCGCAGCAGCGCCGGCGCATGATCATGGCGACGATCAGATCACGGCGTTCTTCGTGGGGACCAAGAATCGGTTCGAAGCACTGATGCTGCAGCGCGAGATGAACACCGATCTTGTGGAGCCGCTCACGGCCGTCATTCCTGGCGTGGCGCTCGGCGAGTTGTGGCAGAACATCGGCAGCGCCGAGGTTGGGCTGCGGGTGATCGCGATATTCGCCGTCGCCATCGGACTCACCGGCATGCTTGTCGCGCTGTACTCATCGCTCGAAGCGCGTCGTCGCGAGATGGCGATTCTGCGTGCGGTGGGCGCGGGTCCGCGCATGATCATTTCGCTGCTCGTGCTCGAGAGCGGACTGCTTGCGCTGCTGGGGTGCATTATCGGCGTGGCCGCCGTGTACCTCGGCCTGTTCGTGGCGCAGGGGCCGATCGAACAACGTTTCGGTTTGCACCTCGCGCTGCATCCGCTCCGCTCGATGGAATGGACGTACCTCGCCGTCGTGATGGGCGCGGGCGTCGTGATCGGCTTCGTGCCGGCATGGAAGGCCTATCGCACGTCGCTCGTGGATGGATTGAGTCCGCGGGCCTGACGCACGACACTTCATTCACCGAATACCAGAACACCGCATGCGTACCTCTGCTGCACTTGCTCTGCTGCTGGCAACGGCCGGCTCTGCCGCCGCACAGCCGGGCCGCGGCCCGTCACCGGTCGCCAAGAACATCCAGGCGTTGCCGGTTGATCCGGCGCCGTCGTACGTCCGGAAGGACGCGCCCACCGATCCCGTCATCCTGAAGCTGTGGGACGAAGGGATGCAGCGGTCGCAGGCTGGCGCACTGGCGCAAGCCCTCCTCGATTCCGTCGGCCCGCGCCTGACCGGCTCGCCCAACATGAATCGCGCGCAGGACTGGCTGTTGGCCACCTACAAGCAGTTCGGTGTGTCGGCGCGCAAGGAGCAGTACGGTACGTGGAACTCGTGGAAGCGGGGGGCGGCGTTCGCGCAGCTCACGGCGCCGCGCATGAAGGCGCTCGAGATCAACATGCTGTCGTGGAGCGGCAATACGGCGGGCAAGTGGGCCGAGGGCGAGGTGGTCGTCGTGAAGCCGTATCAGTCGCCCGAGGAGTTCACGGCGTGGCTGCCGAGTGTGAAGGGCAAGATCGTGCTGGCGTCGGCGCCGCGTCTCACGTGCCGTCCGGCATCGCAGATGGCGGAGTTCGCGATGCCGAGCACGCAGTCGTCGCTGGATTCGCTGCAGCGCGATCTGTCGGCCACGTATCAGGGCGTCACGCAGCGCGTGCCGACCTTCTACAGCGATGTGAAAGCGGCCGGCGCCGTGGCGGTGTTCGAATCGAACTATTCGCAGTATCCCGGCGTGAACAAGATTTTCGGGTCGCCGCGCAACGCCGCGCTGCCCACGTTCGATGTGGGATGCGAAGACTACGGCATGCTGTTCCGTCTCGCGCAGAACAAGCAGGGCCCGAAGGTGCGTCTGATGGCGGAATCCGAAGCGCTCGGCGACAAGCCGGTGTTCAACGTGATCGCCGAGATCAAGGGCGCCACGAAGCCCGACGAATACGTCGTGTTGTCGGCGCACTTCGACAGCTGGGAAGGACACTCGGGCGCGACCGACAACGCCACGGGTTCGATCACCATGATGGAAGCGCTGCGCATTCTGCACGCGGTCTATCCGAAGCCGTCGCGCACGATTCTCGTGGGGCACTGGAGCGGCGAAGAGCAGGGGCTGAACGGGTCGGGCTCGTTCACCGCCGATCATCCGGAGGTCGTGAAGGGGCTGCAGTTCGCCTTCAATCAGGACAACGGCACGGGCCGCGTGGTGAGCACGGGTCCTGGGCTGCATCCGGAGAACGGACCGCGCCTGGCGCAGTACATGAGCCAGATGCCGTCACAGCTCACGCAGTACATCCGTCTCTCAGGCCCGTCGGGCATCGGCGCCGGCTCAGACGACGCATCGTTCCGCTGCTGGGGCGCCCCGGCGGTCGGACTCGGCGCCCTGAACTGGGACTACAGCAACAGCACGTGGCACACCAATCGCGATTCGTTTGACAAGATCATTGTCGATGATCTGAAGCACAACGCGACGCTCACCGCGATGTTCGTGTACCTGGCCAGCGAAGACGCCGAGAAGAGCTCGCGCGTGCTGGTCGATCCGATTCCCGGTGGTCGTCCGGGGCAGGTCATCACGGTACCGAGTTGTGGGAAGCCGCAGCGGGATGCATCGACGTACCGTCGATAACGGCGAAGTATGCAGTACGGGGTAGGGGGTACGGAGAACTCCCTACCCCCTACTCCCTACCCCTTACTTAGTTGTCAGTCGCCCCAGCGCCGCCCTCACCACCGCCCCGACATCCCCGCCCGCCCCGCCGTCCATCACGCCCCGCACGGCGCGATCGGCTTCGAGCTGGTTGTAGCCCAGTGCGATGAGCGCACGAATGGCGTCGTCGGCCACCGGGCTCGCCGTGACACCCGCCGCGGTCGGCGCGGAGCCGACGGTGTCCATCTTGTCGGCTAGATCGAGGATGATCTGCTCGGCCTTCTTGCGACCCACGCGCGGGACGCGCATCAGCGTCGTGATGTCCTTCTCTCGCAGCGCGCGCACCACGCGTTCCGGCGTGAGCGACGACAGGATGCCAAGCGCGAGGGCGGGGCCGACGCCCTTGGCCACGAGCAGTCGCTGAAACACCGCACGGTCGTAGCGATCGGAGAATCCGTACAGGTGCCACGCGTCTTCGCGCACGGCGAGATGCGTGTGCAGCGTGACCGTCGCCCCTTCCTGCGGTAACGACTCGAAGACCGAGAGCGGAATGAGGCATTCGTAGCCCACACCGCCCGCCGTCAGGATTTCCACGCGATCGAGTTCGCGATGGACGAGCGTGCCGGATACCAGAGCGATCATTTCACGAGCTTGGAGAGAGGGAGGCGCATCGCCGGCAGCTCGGGGAGCGTCGGCCGCGATGACATGAGGCAGGCGCAGAGCGCGGCGGCCACGCCGTCGGCCGCGTCGGCGGGCTGCGGTGCACTCTTGAGGCGCAGCAGGCGCGCGACCATGAACTGCACCTGCTCCTTCGTGGCGGCGCCGGTGCCGGTGATCGCTTTCTTGATCTCGGCCGGCGGGTACTCGCAGATCGTGAGCGCGGCCTTCTGCGCCGCGAGCAGAATCACGCCGCGTGCGTGACCGAGCACGATCGTGGTGCGCACGTTCTTCGCGTAGAACACGTCCTCGACCGACATCGTGTCGGGACGGTGCCGCGCCAGGACTTCCTCGACGCCTTCGTGAATCTCCAACAGGCGCTGGGGAAGCGGGTCCTTGGCAGTGGTGCGGATGACGCCGCACTCCACGAGGGTGGCGATGCGGCCGTCGAACGCGACCACACCGTACCCCGTGACGGCGGTGCCCGGATCGATCCCGAGCACCAGCGACGGGCTCACGCCTCGGCCATCGCGTCGTCGTCCATCTCGAAGTTCGCGTCGACCTTCTGCACATCGTCGAGCTCTTCGAGCGCTTCGAGCAACTTCATGAGCTGATCGGCCGCGGAGCCTTCCACTTTCACGGTGCTCTTGGGCACCCACGCGAGTTCGGCATCGGCCACCTTGTACTTCTTCGACTCGAGTCCTTCCTTCGTCGCGTGCAGCGCGCCCGGATCGGTCGTGATCGTGAACTCGGTGTCGTCGCGCACCACATCGTCGGCACCGGCCTCGAGTGCGGCTTCGATCAGCGTGTCTTCGTGCACGCCCTCGGCGGATACGGACATCTGTCCCTTCCGCTCGAAGAGGTACGCCACGGAGTTGCTGGATCCCATGTTGCCGTGGTTGCGCGACAACTTGTGCCGCACATCGGCCACGGTGCGGGTGGGGTTGTCGGTGACCGCCTGGATCATGATCGCCACGCCGCCGGGACCGTAGGCTTCGTACAGCACTTCGACGTAGTCCACGCCTTCCAGTTCGCCGGTGCCCTTCTTGATGGCGCGGTCGATGTTGTCCTTGGGCATCGACACCGCCTTCGCGTTGTCGATGGCGGTACGCAGGCGAGGATTGCCGCCGGGATCACCCCCGCCCAGCTTGGCGGCCATGGTGATTTCGCGGATCAGCCGCGTGAAGAGCGCGCCGCGCTTGTTGTCGGTCGCGGCCTTCGCGCGCTTGATCGTTTTCCATTTGCTATGTCCTGCCATCGCCCTGCCCCGTGAATGCGGATATGGGTGTCATCCAACCGATGTCGGGGAAAATAATGCCGAGAGGGGCAGCGGTGTGAAAACCCCGCTGTGCAACCCACCACCCACTACCCAGTACCCATTGCCTCAAACCAACAACCCGCAGCCCACAGCCGCTGTGGGCTATTGGCTGCGGGTTTGGGGTAATGGATTCTGCGTTCTGGGTTCCTGAGGAGCGGGTTTTAATCCTCCAGCACATCCTCGAACCGGCTGAACCGGCTGTCGAAGTACAGATCGACATAGCCCTTCGCCCCGTCCCGATTCTTCA
>CANHJV010000009.1 GCA_947461225.1 Gemmatimonadota bacterium
ACACAGGCCGGCGTGACGCCACCGACCACCTTCGGGGTGTTCTTGGTATGGTAGACCGGATTGCCCGGATCGACGCGCTCGGGGCTGAACGCCACGAACACGTCTTTGCCGACCGTGAGTCCCATCGCTTCGAGCCGCGGCTGCAGCAGTTCCCGCGTAGTGCCCGGGTAGGTGGTGCTTTCCAGCACCAAGCACATCCCGGGATGTGCTTGCCGCGCGATCGCATCGGCAGCGGCCAGGACGAAGGCCATATCCGGATCGCGCGTCTTCGAGAGCGGCGTCGGCACGGCCACCGAGATGGCGTCGCATTCCCCGATGCGCGACTCGACGGCGGTCGCCACAAAATTCCCCGCCGCGACCGCCTCGTGCACCACCTGATGCGGGATGTCTTGGATGTGCGACTGCCCAGCCATCAGCAGGTCGATCACGCGCTGGCTGACGTCGTACCCGATCACGCGAAAGCCGGCGTGGACGAATTCCATCGCGAGTGGCAACCCCACATAGCCCAGGCCAACCACGCCGATAACGGCCGTGCGGTCCTGAATCTTGGACTGCAGGAGAGCGGAGTGGTTCTCCGAGTGTGGAGCATCTGGACGCATGATTCAGCTTGCAAGGGGCTAACTGATTCGCAGGCGAGGTACGTGTCACGCACATTGTCGAATCAAAAAAGGAACACTCCACCAGAGCGACGCATAGCCGCGACAGGAGGAAACGAGCGCGGGCCAGCATTGGAGGCTGGCCCGACTGGGGAATGTCCTACACAGCAACGTGGCTCGCGTCGATCCAACTCACTGCGAACCGATTCGGAACACCATGACCGGGATGGTCTTGAGCATGATGCGCAGGTCCTCGCCGAGCGACTGACGCTTCATGTACTGGATGTCGAAGTAGACCTTTTTCCGAACATCGTCTAAACACGAATCGTACGGGTTCGATACCTGCGCGAGCCCAGTGATGCCCGGCTTCACGCGCTGGCGAACCGGATACTCGTCGATCTGCTCACGCAGTCGCACAAAAATGCTGGGCCGCTCCGGGCGTGGGCCAACCATGTTCATGTCGCCGCGAATCACGTTCAACAACTGCGGCAGTTCATCAATGCGTGTCTTCCGCATGAACGTGCCGATTGGCGTCACACGATCATCGTCTTTCTTTGCCCACACGGCCTGCCCATTGATTTCGGCGTCCACGCGCATCGATCGAAACTTGAGGATTGTGAACTGACTTCCTCCAAGGTCTTCCCGGCGACGCTCGTGCAGCGCACGTGTGCGATTCCATCGGCGGTCGATGCCCACGCGAATCTGGGTGTAGAGCACCGGCCCACGCGACGTGAGCCGGATCATGATCACCGTGAGGAGCATGATCGGCGACGCGACGATCAACATGAGAACGGCGATCACGCAGTTGAAGATGCGCGATGCGGTCTCGGAACGCGGCCGTGGCTCGAAATCGTCCTGTGGGCCGGTCGACGTCAACGCTGGCCGATCGGAGCCATCAGATGGTCCTGTACTTACGCGCGCCACGGACTCCATCGGTGCCTGGCGTGCACGCCGAGGCGTCGCGCGAGAACCGGCTGAGAAAGGGATGATTGAAGCGTGCAAGTCCACATCCATCGGGGAGTGCCTATTGGTCCTGACGGTTGTAATACCACTGCAGAAACTGGAGGCCAGCAAAGAACAATGAAGAAACCACGAGCATACTTTGAATCACGATCTGCCAATTGATCTTCTTCTTGATCGGAATCTTGACCTCGTCGCCTGACTGTACGTCGAGCTGTTCCAGCGTCCGACCATCTTTCACGGCCTTTCTCGAGTCCTTCACGGAAAGCAGCTTGGCCGTGCCGCGACTCACTTCCAACTCGTTCAGGTTTGCCTGATCAGCCGGTCCACCAGCCACCATCACGAGATCACTGATCGGTCGGTCGGGGGAGGCGTAGTAAAAGCCAGGTGTCCGCACTGCACCGAGAATCGCCACGCGAGTCAGGACGCTGGTTCGGACCGACACGTTACGCAAATACCTCGCCACGTGAGTCGTCATTCGCTCGTCCAACTCCGAGCGTAGCACGCCGGCCAGCGAAGCGTCCGGCAAATTCGCGACCGACACCTTGAGACTGTCCCGAACGGAGGCCGTATCGGAACGAACTGAGTCCTGCCGAAGCGTGATGACAAAGCGATCGCCAACGCGGAAGTCACCTTGCTGCAAGCGCATACGCACTGCGGCGAGCTCAGCCATAGCCCGAGTCCGGGCAGCACCCGAAAGACTCCCTGAGGTCGATTGCTGCTCGAGTTGTGCGACGCGCTCAGCAAGGGCGGCCCGCGTGGCCCGCTGCGCCCCAGCTAATGGCGCCTCCTGCGCGGCGCCACGGGTGGCGCCGGCCAGAGCGATTGTGAACAGTGCGCCACGAATCGAGGCGCGGGCGCTACACGTTCGGCGCATGCCACTGAGAATTGTCACGCATTGCGTCATCATCAGCTGATCTGGGCGGGGGATGTCTTGTCTGATCGAACCGACCCGTCAGAAATGCGCGCGAGGGGCTCCTCGTCCTGGGCGGCGTAGTCCTGGTAATACGAGTAGTACTGGTACACGCCGCTCAGTTTGATGCCGTTCAAGACCGCTCCCATCACCCGAACCGGGAGCGTATCGACCGTGGCCATCTTGGCCGCCGCCATCTTCCGATCGGTGGTGCCCGCGCGAAGTACGAGCGCGAGATTGCCAGTCGCCGTAGCCAGCGCGTACGCGTCGAAGCCGGCACCCAGCGGCGGCGAATCGACGATCACCACGTCGTATTCGGCGGACATCTGGTTAATCAGCTGCTGCAAGCGCGGAGTAGCCAACAGCTCTGGCGCACGCTTGCGGCGGGCACCAGCTGGCATAAGCGTCAGGTTCGGGTGCGCGGTGGCCGGATGCAGCACTTCCGCAATCAATGCGGTGCCATCCAGATACTCGACGAGCCCCGGTCTCGACCGCGTACCAAACGTCTTTGCCAATTCCCCGCGGCGAATGTCGCCATCGATGAGCAGCGTGCGCGCGCCGGACTCGGCGAAGGACAACGCCAAGTTCGACGAGATCAGCGACTTGCCGTCGTTGGGTCCCGGGCTGGTGATCGTCAGGGCGAGCGGACGCGACGGGTCGGCCGCATACCGCACGTTCATGCGGATGGTACGGAAGGCCTCGACTACTTGGGATGCTTCGTCGGCAGACTTCCGCTTGCCTTTAGTTTCGATGACCGGGACGACACCCAAAATGAACAGTCCAAGGTCGTCGGTGGCTTGCTCCGGATAGCGAAAGCGCTTGTCGATCTGATCGAGCAGGATCGCCAGCAGAATGCCGAGCGCCAGCGCCGCGGCGATCGCGCCAAGAATGATGACCGGAGCGGTATTGCGTGTGGGCTTGATCGGCGCGACGGCCGGGTCGAGCACGCTCACGTCGGGAATCGTCGCGGCCTCCGCCAACTTGGCTTCAGCAGCCTTGATGTTGAGGTTCTTGTACATCTCCTCACTCACCTCGACCTGCCGCTTGAGCCGCTGCTCTTCGATGGTGCGTGTCGGAATCTTGCGCAGATCCTTGCTGCTTTGATCAATGGTGCTCACGAGCGTCTGCTCCCGCAGCTTGAGCTGCGTGAGATACGACTCGAGCACCGACGGTATGGAGCTGCGCAACGACGCGAGCGCGGCGATTTCGTTCTGTACGCGCGGCAACTCGTCGGTATAGCTCTCCCGAAGCCGACGAAGCGCCAACTCACGATCGGCGAAATCAGCCAAGACTCGGCGTAAGTTCTCCGCAGCAGGATCGGTGTTGACGCTCGGAATCGAGAGGACCGCTTCGCGCGTTATCACGCCCCCTGGCGCACGAGCCTTCGCGAGAATCCCCTCCAGCGACTGCCGATCGCGCTTGTAGCTGTCGGCGAGAAGTTGATCGCGGAAATAGTTCTCGAACACCGGACTGTTGGTCATTTCGATGCCGGGAGCAATCGATTGACGTTCGTTCGGCTCAGTCACGGTGCGCACGCGAAAACTCTCGAGTGCGTTTTCCGCACTCGAGAGATTGTCGGCGGCATACTGACGTTGACCTTCGAGAATAGCCGCCACGGACGTGATGTTCTTCTTCTTGAGCGCGGTGGCCACCACGACGAACTGCTCGACCCATGCATTCAGGGTGGCGGCAGTCCGCTGTGCGTTCTCGCCCGTCAAGTTGAGGAACAGGAACGAGCTGCCGTCTTGTAGCGTGAGTCCCAACCTCTGAATGAGCGCGATTGATGCTTCGCGAGGGGTCTGCACATCGAACTCGATGTCCTTTCGGCCAGCGAGCGTACGCGCGGACGGCTGCCACAGGAACCCGACGGCTCGACCGATCGAGTCACCGACGGCCCCCTTCTCCACCTCAAGGCCGGGTTTTAGCGAAAGTGTATATCCCGTGCTGTTAACGGTCAGCACGTACGTACCCGCCCTGAGCCGCTGCTGGTTGGGTGCCACGCGAAAGCTGCGGAACATGGTGCTGTCGGCCTCGCGCGTTGGCGTGACGAACAGCGCCAAGTCGTTCACGACTGGGTCGGCAATCGCGAATGACCGCAACAAGTCCTTCCAGCCCGACGCCTTCAAAAGCTCCTCAGCCTGAATCGGCCCGCGCGAGTTTCCGCCGTCCTGATTCGTGCCGGTCCCCTGCTCCAATAGGATGGTCGCCCGTACCTCATACTCGGGCTCGATGAACTTCGTGGCCGTATACCCACCGGCACCGCCGAGTACGCCAAAGAGGAGGATCAACCACTTGAACCGGTTAACGGCCCCCACATACCGCGCCAGGCTCGGCCCCTTTGGCTCCGGGGCAGCCTCCTGCCCACCGCCCCAATCCGCTGGTGGCGCGCCGTCCTGAAAATTGTCGAGCGCGTTATCGCGCGCCGTTACGGGCTGGATCTGCTGACCGGACATTGAGAATACGGGCTGAAGACGGACAAATGTCTGGCTACTGACGCTTTATGAATCGCTCACGCAACACTGTGCGCCGAAACCACAGCGAGCAACGATGCGCGCCCGCAACACGGGTTGTGACCTTTTCGTTGCTGTGGCGGTCGTGACACGATGACTGTCGAGACAAGACGACAAAGTTAGGTTGACTATAGGGATTCTTCTTCATATTTCGAGCATCCGTTGAGACAAACGGGTACTGTTTAGCTTCGCGTTCTGGAAATCGTTGCGTGGAAGCATCGGATTGTCGGAGTGATGCATCACTTTGAAGTGCATAGTGGTGACACTCGACACCCTACGTCTTCGCCGGGAGGATTGCAGAGAATGCCAGCTGCGAAACGTTCGACACCGCTCGACCCGCAACGCACCGTACTCGTGTTCTACGGTTCTCCCCCGTACGCCGCCCTACGCAATGACTGATCCATTCTTCTCCGATCGCAGTTCGGCAGCTGTTCCGGATAAAGGAACGGGACTCCGCATCCTCGTGGTTGACGATGATCGGACGCTCCGCGAAGGCTGTGCGTCGGTGCTGCAGATGGACGGCCATGCGGTTACGTCCACCGGCCGCGGCGAAGAAGCCATTGAAATGGTGAAGCGGCGCAAGTTCGACCTCGTGCTGGTCGATCTGTACATGACCCCGATCGGCGGTCTCGAGGTCCTTAAGGCCGCCGTCGAAGCGCACAAGGACGTGATTGTCGTGGTGATGACCGGCAACCCGAGCGTAGCCAGCAGCATCGAAGCGTTGCGTGCCGGTGCGTGGGACTATCTCCCCAAGCCGTTCTCAGCATCGCATCTCCAGGTGCTCATTGGCCGGGCGGCCCACGCCGCCGCCAGCAGCAAGGACACCAAGGAGATCAAGCCGAGTCTGGTTACCCAGAACGGCGCCGGCGAGCCGATGGCTTTGCTGGGCGTGTCGGCCACCTTTAAAAAGGCAGTGGAGCTGGCCCAGAAGGTGGCCGCCACCGACGCGTCCGTCATGATCAGTGGCGAGAGCGGTACGGGTAAGGAGTTGATCGCGCAGTTCATTCATCGGCACAGCCGTCGCACTGCCCGCAAGCTGGTGCCGCTCAACTGTGCGGCCCTGCCCGACAACCTGCTCGAGTCGGAAATGTTCGGCTATCGCAAGGGCGCGTTTACCGGCGCCGATCGCGACAAGGCCGGACTCCTCGAAGTGGCCAACGGGGGCACGCTCTTTCTCGACGAGCTCACCGAAATGACCATGCCGCTGCAGGCCAAGCTGCTTCGCGTGCTCCAAGACGGCGTCGTGCGCCGCTTAGGCAGCGAAACGCAGGACGCCGTGGTGGACGTGCGCTTCATCTCGGCCACCAACCGGGACCCGCAGGAAGCGGTACAGCAGGGGCTGCTGCGCGAAGACCTGTTCTATCGGTTGCGCGTGGTGCCCATCAAGCTGCCGCCGCTGCGCAAGCGACTGGAAGACATACCATTGCTGGCCGAGTTCTTCCTCAAGCGCTCGTGGGAACGGCACCGCGCCAGCGGGCCGCCTCCCGCGCTCACCGCCGACACCATCACGTTCCTGCAAACCCGTCCGTGGCGCGGTAATGTGCGCGAACTGCAGAACGTGATCGAGCACGTGGCCGTGATCGCCGAGGCCGGGCGTCCCATTGAACCGGCCGACATTCCGGTGTACGACGAAGCGCCGGTGGCCGGCGTCGAGCAGGGACTACCCGCGGCGATCATGAACGAGGCCTTCCATACCGCCAAGGACAACCTGATCGCGCACTTCGAGAAGGAGTACCTGTCGCGCCTCAC
The DNA here is from genome assembly GCA_947461225.1 of Gemmatimonadota bacterium. Classification (GTDB taxonomy): domain Bacteria; phylum Gemmatimonadota; class Gemmatimonadetes; order Gemmatimonadales; family Gemmatimonadaceae; genus Gemmatimonas. The sequence goes on from CANHJV010000009.1 coordinate 6,729, forward strand.
CACCCGGGCCGGCGGCAACATGTCGAAGGCGGCGCGGCTGGCGGGCATCGACCGCACCACGCTGTACCGGCTGATGGAGAAGCACGGGTTCCGGCGCGATGTGCTGTCGGGGGCCGCGGATTGATGCAGTCCCACGCTCTGCCTGAGCCGGCTGGCACGGCAGCAGCGGAGACTGCCCCGGACTTCAGCCCAGAAACCATCGCGGCCCTGGTGGCGCAGGGCGCCGCGGCGTTGCGCCTCCCCGATGCGCGCGATGCCGACCATGCGGGGCCGGACAGCGCCCGGATCGCCGACGAGGACGCCCTCGCCCTTTTGGTGGGCGTCACGCACGACATGCGCTCTCCGCTCAGTTCGATGCTGGTGCTGGTTGAGCGCCTGCTGTCTGGTCAGTCGGGCCCTCTCACGTCCGCGCAGGAGCGCCAGCTCGGCCTGCTGTACAGCGCCGCGTTCGGACTGGCGTCGTTGACCAACGATGCGCTCGACTTCGCCCGTGGGACCTCGTCATTCGCCGGCGCACCCCCCGTGTCATTCTCGATCTCGGACCTGTTCCGGTCCGTTCGCCAGGTGGCCCAGCCGATCGCCGAGGAGAAGGGGTTGTTGCTCCGGTGCTGCGGCCCGACCACCGACCGGCGACTCGGCCAGCCAGCCGTCCTCCACCGCGTACTGCTCAACCTCATCACGAACGCGCTCAACTACACCAGCACGGGCACCGTCACGGTCACCGCCACCCCCCTCGACGCCACATCGCTCTGTTTCCGGGTGGAGGACAGCGGTCGAGGGATGCCGGAGGAAGTCCTGGTATCGCTGGCCATGCCGGTGTGGGGCGGTCCGTTCTCATCGGGTGCGTTCTCAGGATCCGGGCTGGGCCTCGGGATGTGCCGCCGCCTGCTCGGGGAGTTGGGCAGCGATCTCGAGATCGAAGCATTGCAGCCCGCCGGCACGCGCGTGCAGTTCACGCTGGATCTTCCCACGCCTTAGTTTCCGTAACCCGCTGTTTTGGTAGTGACCCTCAGGAGTCGGCAGAGATGAGCCAGTCGAACACGGAAGCCCCCTCGGCGCAGAACACGCTCGAGCTTCGCGATACGCGCACGGACAAGGCGTACAGCGCCACCATCCGCACCGAAGGTCCGGAAGGTGACACCTACGTGCGTGCCATGGACCTGCGCGCCGTCAAGCGCGACGCGGGCGAGTTCGGGATGCTGAGTTACGATCCGGCGTTCATGAACACGGCCTCGTGCCGCAGCGCCATCACGTTCATCGACGGCGACAAGGGCATTCTGCGCTATCGCGGCTATCCCATCGAGCAGCTGGCCGAGAACGCGACGTTCCTTGAAGTGGCGTACCTGTTGCGCCATGGAGACCTGCCGAACCAAGGGCAGTACGATACGTGGGTACATGACATCACGTTCCACACGTACGTGCACGAGAACATCCGGAAGTTCCTGGAAGGATTCCGGTACGACGCGCACCCGATGTCGATGATGTGCAGCGCCACGGCCGCCCTCTCGAGCTTCTACCCGCAGGCGCGCGACATTCACGATCCGCAGCAGCGCTACATCTCGATGATTCGCCTCATGGCGAAGCTGCCCACGATCGCGGCGTTCGCCTATCGCCACGTGAAGGGCCTGCCGTTCATCTACCCCGACAACGACCTCGGCTATACCGAGAACTTCCTGTCGATGATCGCGCGCATGTCGGAGCCCAAGTACGAAGCGAACCCGGTGTTCGTGAAGGCGCTGGAAGTGCTGTTCATTCTCCATGCGGACCATGAACAGAACTGCAGCACCAGTGCGGTGCGTGCCATCGGTTCCTCTGGCGTGGACCCGTTCTCGGCGGTCGCCGGCGGCATCGCGGCGCTGTTCGGCCCGTTGCATGGTGGCGCCAACGAAGCGGTGTTGCGCATGATCAGCGACATCGGCGACAAGAAGAACATCCCGGCGTTCATCGAGTCGGTGAAGAGCGGCAAGGGCGAGCATCGCCTCATGGGCTTCGGCCACCGCGTGTACAAGAGCTACGACCCGCGCGCCCGCATCGTGAAGAAGCTGGCCGATGAAGTGTTCGCGCAGGTCGGTATGGACAAGGACCTGGAAATCGCGCTGGAACTCGAGCGCATCGCGCTCAGCGACGACTACTTCATTGCCCGTAAGCTGTACCCGAACGTCGACTTCTATACGGGGCTGATCTACCGCTCCATGGCGTTCCCCACGGACTTCTTCACCGTGCTCTTCGCCGTGGCCCGTGTATCTGGCTGGATGGCGCAGTGGGAAGAGATGATTCTGGATAAGGAGCAGAAGATCGCGCGTCCTCGTCAGATCTATGTGGGTGAAGGCGAGCGTCAGTACACGGATCAGCTCAGCGACAAGTTCCCGCGGGCGCGGAAGGATAGCATTCGGAAGTGAGCCGAGGTTACTCGAATTTAGGACGAGCTCTATACCGTGCTAGAACGATCCTAGTGCTGTTCCCATTGTGAGTACTGCCCCAATGTCAGCGAGCGCCGAAAAGCCCCAGGGTTTTTCGGCGCTCGCTCGTCACCTCGTTTCGTACACTGCCCTTACGCTGGTAACCAGGGCACTGAGCTTCCTGCTCCTGCCGGTCTACACGCGCGTCATGACGCCCGCGGACTACGGGATCTTGCAGCTCATCGAGATGACTACCGATGTCGCGGGCATCGCGCTTGTCGCCGGAACGACCGCTGGGTTTCAGCGGTTTTTCCTCGGCGCCGAATCTCAAAGCGAACGTTCGGTAGTCGTCGCGTCGACGATCGGCTTGCTCCTCGCGCAGGCGGCAGTCGGTGGGCTGGCGCTCATTGTTGCCGCCGAGCCAATCGCCCGTCTTGTTCTGAAGAACGCGAACCTCGCGCCGCTGGTGGTCATCGCCGGCGTGAACTTTTTCGTGCAGGCGATCCCGACAGTCCCGCTTCTCCTACTCCAGACGCTCCAGAAAGTCCGCGTATTCAGCGTTCTCACGTTTTCCAAAGCAATACTGCAGGCCGGTATCAATGTTGCCTTGCTTCTGCTGGCGGGACTGGGCGTTCGTGCGTTCCTCTATTCGACGCTCACGGCAAATCTGCTGCTCGGCTTGGTCTTGGCGATCTGGACGTTCCGTCACTATCGCCCAACTTGGGATCTCACCACGTTCAGAAGAATTATGAAATTTGGTGCGCCCTACCGTATCACGACCGCCGGAAATTTTTTTCTCACCTTCGGGGACCGGTTCTTCCTGCAGGCGAATCACGGACCTGCCGTCGTCGGGCTGTATGGCTTGAGCTATCAGTTTGGCTTTCTCGTGTCCCAGCTTGGCGAACAGCCGTTTCTGAATGCCTGGCTTCCGCAGCGATTTCGCCATGCGAAAGATGACCCGATCGAGCGAAATCGGTTGAACGCGCTCGGAGCCTTGGCGTTCGCCATCGTTCTCTCCACGGTCGCCGTCGGCGTTGCGGTGAGCGCGCGCCCGCTCGTGCACCTCATGACAGCGGCGTCCTACGCGGATGCCGCGCTGACCGTACCGGTTCTGGCGATCGCCTATGTCATAGCCTGCCTTACCAATGCGTGGAAGTTCGGCATCGATTTTTCGCTACAGACCCGATTCTTTACGTACGCCACTTGGATTTCCGTGGCAGTTATGCTGCTAGCGTACGCGGTCCTGATCCCGCCGTATGGCGCGATGGGCGCTGCGGTGGCAACGCTCATCGGCTTCGTGGCACGAGCAATACCGACCATCATCTGGGCTCAGCGGCTATTCCCGCTGGCTTACGAGTGGCGCCGCACGGCACGACTCTTCGCCGCCGCGGTCACGGCTTCTTTTCTTCCATCGCTGCTTCCTGTTTCAGGATTCGCTCCGATGGTCGCGGCAGCTGCGTTGACGTTCTCGCTGTATGTGACTGCCGTATGGTTTATCGTCCTCGATGAATCGAATCGGCAAGCGGTGCAGGCGCTGGTGGGCTCATCATGGCAACGGTGGCGCGCATGACTGGTCAGCCTTTGCCAGCGTGGCGACGATATATCCAGCGCATGCTGCCGTTGCTCGTCGTCGTACCACCCATGCTGCTCTGGATGTGGAACCCGTGGAGCGCGATTCTGCTCCCGGTTGCGATCGCCGTGTATGCATACGTGCTTTACCCGCTGCTCATTTCGGGTATGGCTCGATTATCGCGCCAGCCTGCCTCCCCGGCATCGGCGCCAGCGTCGTGGCCGTCAGTAAGTGTTTCGCTGCCGGTGTACAACGAGGGTCGCATCATTCGCTCGACACTCGAGGCGCTGCTCGGCGTCGACTATCCTCGAGAGCTGCTTGAAATCGTAGTGATTTCGGATTGCTCCTCTGACGATACCGACGCGATCGTGTCGGAGTACGCCGATCGGCGGGTACGTCTCGTACGGCAGCCGTCGCGGCAAGGGAAGACTGCGGCCGAATGCGCCGGTGCGGCCGCGGTTGGCGGTGAGATTGTGATCAACACGGATGCGTCCACGCGGTTTCCGCGAGACGCGTTCAAGCGCCTCGTGTGCGTGTTTCAGGACGAGACCATCGGACTCGCCAGTGGGCGGGACGTGACCGTAGCCGATGAGGGAGGCGCCACGGCGGGCGAGGGTGGTTACACCAACTTCGAAATGCGCCTCCGTGCGGATGAAACTCGCGTCGATTCAATCGTCGGTGCCAGTGGATGCTTCTTCGCGGTCAGACGAGCGCTGCATCACCGCGTATCGCCGTCGGAGATCAGTCGAGATTTCAGCTCCGCGGTCTATACGAAATTGCAAGGCTACCGTTCGGTATCAGTATCAGACGCAGTGTGTTACGTGAGGCTGGCGGCGAGCCTCCGTGTAGAGTTCCGCCGAAAGATGCGCACGATGGCTCGCGGACTGGATACCCTGTGGTACAAGCGCGCTGCCCTCCTGCCGTGGCGTACCTCGTGGCTGTTCTCCTGGATGCTTCTCAGCCACAAGCTGCTGCGCTGGTGCGTGTTCCTCTTCGCACCATTCTCGCTCATCGGGCTCATTGTGCTGTCGGCGGAGTCCAGAATCGCCGCATTGCTGCTGATCGGCAGCGCGCTGGTTGGGCTGGTTGGATGGATAGCCTACCGCTGGCCCGAAGAGCGGCCCATGCCTCGTACAATCTCCCTACCTGGCTTCGCCGCACTCACGTTTCTGGCTGGCGCGCGCGCTTGGTGGGAAGCACTTACTGCTCAACGCAATCCCATCTGGGAACCGACGCCTCGGCGTTTGTCATGATGCGGCAACAGCTGTTACCCCCGAAGCGTATTCTGCATCTGATTGACACGCCGGGGCCAGGTGGCGCCGAGTCAATTTGCGTGGAGCTCATCGCTGGACTTCGGGCGCGCTCCCACGCAGGCGTTGCAGCTCCTCCGCATGGGAGCTGGGTGGAACGTCAGTTACTCGGGACTCCAATCGAGACCGTGGCCGTGGATTCTGCTGGGCGACAACGTCTACGACAGCGCAGCGCGCTGCTCGCGACCTCGCGCTGTGACATCGTGCAAGCACATCTGCTGGGTGCTGGCGTTGACGCTGCGCTGTTGACCCTGCGCCATCGGGTTCCAGCAGTCGTCACGTTTCACGGTCCGCCGGACTTCAGCGCGGTTGGCGTACGACACCGGCTGTACTCCCTGCTGCTGAAGCAGCGACGGGTCCGTGTCGTAACGGTCTCGCGCGCGCTTGCCACGATTGCATCAGATTGGCTGGCCTTAGACGAAAGACGGATCGATGTGATCCCCAACGGCGTAGAGCTGTCGGCAGTGCCTCAGGAACGCAATTGGACATTCCGCCGTTCGCTCGGCATTTCCGACAGCGCCGTCGTACTCGGCGCAATCGGTAATTTCCGGGTGGGGAAGCGACATGATCTGCTGGTCGAAACACTCATTCGACTGAGAGCCACTGGGGTCGATGCGCACGCGATCATCATCGGCGAGCACGCGGAGCCGATGCATCGAGAGTTGATGACGCTCGCCCAGATGGGCGGGGTCGCGACGGCGCTTCACTTGCCGGGCTTTCGAACCGACGTAGCCGACTGGCTTCCCGACTTTGACGTCTTCCTCTCGACATCAGACGGCGAAGGCTTTTCGCTTGCACTGGTGCAGGCGATGGGCGCACGAGTCCCCGTGATCGCCACACGAAGCGGCGGCCCTCAGGAGATTCTCGAGGAAGGACGCTGGGGTTCACTGGTGCCTACAGGGAACGTGGAGGCGCTGCTGGCGGCGGTGCACGCGTTACTCGGCGACCCTGAGCTGGTTCGCACCCGACGACACGACGCGCATGCGCATGCGATGGCGCTGTATACACGTCCTTCGATGATTGACGCATACGAACGACTCTACGCGGAGATGCTCGATGGCAGGCGTTCATCGACCGCCGCATGACCGGGAGACATAAATGCTGCGCCGCGTGATCGACGGTATCTCAAGTCGCGTTACTCGTCTGTCACTTCGGCGAAAGGCGCTAAAGTTGCATGCAGCGAATGTGATGCGCTTGGAGATTCCTGCGGCGAGTTGTCTGTATCTCTGCTATGGAAACATCATGCGTAGTCCGTTCGCGGAAAAGCTTGCCAAGGCGCAGCGGACGGAACTTCGCGTCGGCGGTGGGGGGTTCCATCCCAACACTGGCCGTGCGTGCCCACCGGCCTGCGTTGCTACCGCGCAGCAGTTCGACATCGATCTCGGCACTCATCGCTCGAGAGCAGCAACCATCGATGATGTCCGGTCCTTCGATGTGATCTTCGTGACGGACCTTCGCGTGCTTGGACTGTTGCTCGACCAGTTTCCGTCCGCCGCGGACAGGGTGCTCATGCTCGGCCTGTTTGGCGCCGAACCGTCCGTCGAAATCCCGGACCCTTGGGGACACGAGTTGGAGATCGTGCAAGCCTGCTATCGGAGAATCTCCAGCGCTGTTTCCGACGTATCCCAGCGCATCCCAAAGCGATGATCCGGTTTTCAGGCGTACTCAACGACGTGCGAACCAGTCCTTGAGTTCGCGCCATGCCGGCTTCGGATCGGACCATCGCAACACCTCTGAGTGATCGCCGGCGCGCCACAGCCGAAGGAAGTCTCGCACAACATGGCCGAGGTCTGGCGCGTCCGGTGGAAGGTCCGCATCGGTCCGTCCTCGCAGTCGAATCATGAGGTGGTCGACGTCGCCGAGCCACCACCGCGAACGCACACCGGTGCGATAGGGCGGAGCCGCTGGCGATGACTGTCCAAGCACGGCGGCCAGCGCAATCGCGGGAAAATCGACGCCGGCATCAATTCCCAGCTGAAGCGATCCCCAGAATCTTCCGTTGATCTCCATGATGTATGGACGTCCCGTCAATGCGTCGACCTTACACTCGATCATCGCTGGGCCATCCCAATCGAGCGCGGCCAGCAGTCGCTCCGCCGCCGCGCCGAGCACGTCGGGATACGCGATGCTCTCCCGGTATACGCTGACTCCTCCAGATGGCGGCTTCTCGCGGAGTCGGCGGTGAGCAAATCTCGCCAGGATCTTCCCCTCGTGTCGAAACAGGAAGACGCCGATACCTGGCCCGACGATTCGCTCCTGCAGCAGCAACGGCCAAAGCGACTCCGGCACTTCATGCGCGATTCGCCGAAGTTCGGCGGCCGACTCCGCATATCGGACCCCTGCCCGATCCACACTGCTGCTGTCGCCAGCTATGGCGACCGAGCGTGCAGGCTTCACGACCACGGGCCACGCGCGCAACTGGGAAATGGCGTCGTCGATTTGGCCCTGCCGGTGCACAACGAGCTGGCGCGGCACGTCGATGCCCTCGATCTCGGCGAAGCGCGTCACCTCGTACTTGTCGGAGAGCCGAACATACTTGGCGGGATCACGTGGGTACGGCATCGGTGTGGCCAGCGGACTCTCCGCACTGTACACCTGACGCAGCGTCGCGTCGGTGCACGGCACGAACGCATCGAAAGCCCCGTCGCGGAGGACCTCACGAAGCCGCGTCACGAATTGCGCCGGTGTTTCCTTGGGCAAGTGATGCGCATGTCGGCAAAAGCGCGAGGCTGCGGCCATAGACGGTCGGCCTTCGCTGACCTCGACGTGCACACCGCGGCGCCCCAACGATCGTACAGTCGCGAGCGCGCTACGCTGCTCGCCGTCGAGTACCAGCACCCGTTTCCCGACCAGACACCGATCGATCGCCTCGTTCATGCGCGCATTCCGTATCCGCGGAGGCCAAGCTCGAGTCTTTCTGCCGAAAGTCCTGCTGGAACGTTCATCCGCGGAATCGCCATGGGAGAAAGACTCACATGAGGCGTGAGCCAACCACCGTTTACCCGAAGCGCATGACTGATGCCGGCCGATTGGAGCAGCGACGCCAGGGAGGGTGACCACCGCCCGTATGGGTACGCCAATAGAGGACGGCCGCTCTCAAACTGCTGACACCACGCCAGCGACCGCCGCACTTCATCGAGGAGTCTCTCTTCGGAGATCGCCGCCACGTTCACGTGACTCGCGGTATGCGGTGCAAGCGTGACGAGGCCACAGCGACCCGCCTCAACAAGCGCCTCCTGCCGCGCACACGCCATGTACCAAGGCAAGCTCTCTACGGAAGCCAGTGGGATTTCTTTCGCCACCAACAGGGCATCTCCGGCGCATGCATCGACTGCGCGATCGCGGATGTCAGACGACAATGCGCCGCCGGTCATCTCGGCCGCCTGATCCCACCAAAACCCACGGGTGCCGAGGAAGTCAGTGGGCACAAACACCGTTGAAGGCCATCCGCGGCGAGCCAGCTCCGGCAAGGCAAGCTGTACTGCGCCTTCGTAGGCGTCATCAAACGTGATGACGACCTGTTTGCGAACAGTTTGCTCACGCGGAGCAAATGACAGCGCGCGTTCGAGCGAAACGACCTGCGCACAGCGCTCCAACACATCCAGATGCGCGAGAAAACGATCCCAGCCCACATGAAGGGAACGCTCACCGCGCTCGGGTTCGTCGGCAGGGCGAACTCCATGGTACGCCAGGATCAGCGTCCCATTCGCGGGTGCACGATCGGCCAGCAACGCGCTCACATTCAGGAGCGTACGCTCCGCAACCCTACGCAGTATCATCCGCAATCCGGCACGCTCAGGGGATACCGCGGACGATGTGCGGCCCCAGGAGATTTGCTACCGGCAATGGTAGTTTCTGCCACAGTTTCACGGCCTCCGCGTACTTGCCTTCCGGCGACGGCGTACCAGCATCCTCGAGTCCGGCCTGCCGCAGCTGATACCACCAGAGCGTTTCGTCGCGAGACCCCCACTGCAGCTTGAAGCGATGGGTACCGGAATCCGGCGAGCAACGACCGAAGTTGAAGAGGGTGATCCCCTGCTCAATGCACCGCTCCATGAACGCCCAATAGACGTGCATGTTGGCCGCGATCTGCTTGTGCTGCATAAGAGCAGACGCCCAGGTCACCTCGAACTCCGTTCCCCATGCGAATCCCACAATGCCAGCGATGGGGACGTCGTTGAGATAGGCAACGCCGACCCACGCATCAGGAAATGCCTTTACGGCGTTCCGGAAGAGCGACGAGCCGTGGGTTGGTGTACCCAAATCCCGCATGTGCTCCTGAAACACTTTGTAAAAGTCATCGATCAGATCGATGCCGAAGCGCACCACGATACCTTCTTTCATCGAACGCCGAACCCGACGCCGCACGTTCGAGTCGAAGCCGTCCCACAGCGGCTTCGACGATACCGTGGGAAGGTCGAGCACGACCGTCACTTTTCGGTGCGACACCGGCAGCGCCACGGGAAGCTCGATCCTGCTGCGCAACTCCAACAGCTTGGCGCGCCGCGTCGTAGCGAGTTCGGTGGCAACATCGGTTAGTGCGATGACGGCATCCGCCGTTCCCAGTGGTCCGCCGTAGTTGAGGAACGGCATGGACATGAGATAGCGACCGAACGCGAGGCTCTCCACGCCTACCAGTGGTAGAACACCGGCCAACGCTCCGTCAGCCGTCCGCGCCGCGAGATACGGCGTGGCATGCCGAAAGCTTTCCCGCATCACGTCGCGCCAACCGTGCAGATGATAATGGGTGTATCCCGCCTGCTGGCGGACGAATGCATCCCATTCGGCCGCCGCGCCGGTGAACCGCTCGACGGTCACAATGCCTTTGGTCATGCGGCTCTGGCTGCGAAGTGCACGTCGCGGATGCTTCCGAAACGATGGTGCGAGAGGAGTCGCCGAATGCGCCCCTCCATTCGTGCGAGTCCACGATAGTGACGAAGCTTCACAATGCCTGGCACGTCGAGGCGGGGCTGACCAGCATCAAGTTCCCACGGATGCACATAGATCATCGCCGAGTGGCCTTCCCGCTCGTGTTGAGCAACGGCCGCCTCCACGAGGGCGGCTGGCAACTGTCGCCAGTAGTTGCCGCCGGCGGCCGGCCATCGAGCACCGAGCCAGCGAAGCGTAGTTAGGGGAAACTCCCGAATCACTCCACTGGCGCTCGGCACATCGTAGGGCATCACCGCAGACTCCGGAATCCCGAAAGAGGGGCGACGCGCGGGAAACACGCTAGAGTCGTACTGGAACCCCTCCTCTGCGAGAATCTCGAACGCCCATGGCGTATGTGCGTTGATCGAGAAGCTCGGGGCACGGAAGCCAGTGATCGCCGTTCCAGCGAGCTGCTCCAAGATTGCGCGCGAACGGCGTAGGTCTTCGCGGAACTGATGTGGCCCCAGTACGTCGACTCGACGGTGCCAGTATCCATGGGAAGCAACTTCATGTCCGGCATCAATCAATCGACGGATCATGTGCGGCCGCCGTTCGGCTAGCCAACCGACTACGAAAAACGTTCCACGATGATGACCGGCGGCGAGCGCGTCGAGGAGCAGATCAAGCCCCACATCAACCCGACTGGGAAACGATTCCCACGTCTGCGCGTCGATGTACGGTTCGAACGCCTGAACGTGAAAATACTCTTCAACATCCACCGAAAAAACGTGTGTCGCGGTCATGACTGACCGAAGTCACGAGTGGCAACGGGTGCGAACGAGCGCCGCGCACGGAACGGCATACGCGCGGAACGGCCAAGCTCGACACCGACGGCAGGCGGCGTGCTACCGGCAGCGAGAAGTTTTCGCTCATTAATCGCAGCAAAATACGTAGCGACCACAAACGACATCGTGACCCAGAAGAATGGATAGTACAACACGGTCAGGAAGAAGCCCGCGACCAAGTAGCCAGCAAGTGCGGCATCATACCCACGTGACAGTGAACGAAGGAGCCGTGTTCGCTCCTTCACATCACGAAGCACCCGACGCGTTCGATAATTCACGACGAACACCGCTCCAACCAGCATCGTGAACGCGGCGAGGCCAAGATATCCCGTTTCCGACAGCGCCTGAATAAAAATATTGTGCTGCACGTGTCCTTTTTCGCGATAGCGTGCCCGGTAGTACGGCAGCCAATTCGCGTATCCGATGCCAAGCACTGGACGCTCGTTCGCCATTTCAATGCCGCGCCGCCAGTACGTCAGGCGAGACTGCGACGTGTTGTCTTCACCGGCTGAGTTGAACCGGTCGAACGACTCCTTCGGCAGGAAGATGACGACGACGATCGCCACAACAAAAGCGACCCAGAGCATGCGTCCACGCTTCTCGGAGCTGAGCACCATCACCAGAACGGCTACCGCAAGTCCGAGCAGCGAGCCACGGGTGTTGGCGCCTAGCACGCACAGCAGCGACGTAAACGGTACCGCCGCGAGCAGGAACCGCCGCGTCCATGACAGACGAGGCCACAGTCCATAGAGAAACCACGTGCTCACGCAGAACACGATGACCATTTCGATCGCGAAATCCGACGCTTCGTTGAAGGGACCCGGTGTACCCACGATACCCCAGCCGCGATAGCACAACCCGCAACCGATCCAGGAGATGGCGCCGGACATGGCCATCTTCGCATTCCAGAGAATCCACGCACCGATCATGAGAATGACGCGCTCTTCGGTGGTCGCAAGCCGCGACACCAGCACATACAGTGGCACCCACAGGATGTACAGATCCATCTTCTGTATCGACAACTGCGGATCAATCGCCGCCACTGACGACGCGAGCACGACCACGGTGAACGCAAGTAGCAGCCAATCGGTCGGCAACAAATGTCCGCGTCGCCGACTTTCCGTCAGAAACAGCAGGCACGCGATGGTCAGCGTGACAATGCTCCACGGGAAGAACGACAGCACCTCATAAATTTGCTGGGGCCGGAAGTACTCGAGAAACAGGTACAACTGCAGCGCCCAGAACGCGGGCGACTGGCGGGTCATGCCGCGAAAGAATCGGCCAATGAATCCTGGGTACAGCCACGCGCCGGTGGTCTGTCCGCCCGCGCGTGCGACATGCTGTGTCGCGCCAACCTGTCTGGCGTGCACCGTCTCACTCCGGGAGTAATTTAGATTTACGTCGTTCGCGAATTTCACCTACGTCCCCGACCACCGTACACTTTGGTAGGGACGAGTGATCGCGAGCTCTCGTAACGCGATCTCAGCGCCTGTACCCCGAATCTAATCGTGCGCCCTGACGCGTACTGAGCCCCCGCATGCCTTCTGCTCCCCAGACCCTCTTCGGCCAAAAACTCGCACTCTGCGTCGCCCCAGCGGCGTTCGGGGGCTTGGAGTCGGCGGTCCTTCGACTGAGCCAAGGGCTTCATATCAGCGGTGTCGATGTGCGCCTGATGCTGTCAATGGACACTGGGGCGAGCTCGTCCGTGGAAGATGCAGCGCATGAGTCCGGCATCGCGATGCACCGAATCGAGCAGCCGTCGCGTGCATACTTTCGAGAGTTCACCGAGTTTCGTCGGCGTTTTCGACGTGATGGCATCACTGTGGTGCATACACACGGCTATCGAGCGGACTTGATCGCAGGGATGGCGGCGCGCTCGCTTGGGATTCCAGTCGTCACAACGTTTCACGGCTTCACGGGGGGCGGGCAACGCAACCGAGCCTATGAGCAGCTGCAGCGAATGGCCGCGATGCGAGCGGCCGCTGTCGTCGCGGTATCGAATGTGATCGCGAATGACCTCAAAGCGTTTGGTGTGCCGCATGACCGGGTCTTTCATCTTCCCAACGCATTTGCGCCATCGGACGCTGCCCTCGCCCGCGACGAAGCCCGCCGAACGTTGGGCATCTCCCCCGGCGCCACGGCGATCGGCTGGGTGGGTCGTTTATCACGAGAGAAGGGACCCGACCTTTTCCTGGAGTCACTGCGGCTCGTGACGACAGACTACGGCCTCGTTGACGCACTGATCGTCGGCGACGGCCCTCTGCGCCAAGAAACTGAAGCGCTGGCCGCTACCGTCAGCACCGGGATTCGTGCTCGCTGCGTAGGCTATCTGCCGAACGCCGGGGCGCTGATTCCGGCTCTAGACCTGCTGGTACTGTCCTCCCGAACCGAAGGCACGCCGGTGACCATTCTCGAGGCAATGGCGGCCGAAGTCGCCGTCGTTGCGTACACGGTGGGGGGCATCCCGGAACTGCTTGGCGTTGACGATGGCTATCTGGTGTCCGGGCGAACGCCGGCATCGTTGGCGGCGGCCATTGGTACTGCACTGGACGATCCAACAGATCGTCAGCAACGCGCCAAACGAGCCCGACAGCGCTTGGCCCAGCACTTCGACACGGGAGAATGGATCGCCCGCCACATCGCCATCTACGCCAAAGCTACAGGAAGCTCGCCCTTACCGCGGTGACGGCGTGCTGCACCGCATGAGCGCAGCCCCCTCCGCGAGGGCCAGCTGAACCGTGGTGATCGGCGGTCCGTGACTGCCGTCGGCGGCAAGCAGTTCATAGCAGCCCCCCAACGGGAGCGGGGGTGTCTTCGCCGCGTACGAGCGAAAGTTCCGCTCATTCCAGTCAACGCGCGATCGAAACACGACGATCGCCCGCTCGAAGTCCCGTCGGAATACACGGTACGACTGCCCGATCTCATCGCCTGTGCCCAAGTCCTCCTTCCACACGTGCGGCTCCCCCATCGGACGACCCAAGTCCGCCTCTTGTGCTTTCACCCAAAACGAAGCGAGCGGCTGCCATCTCGGCGCCATCGCATAGAAGGTCCGCGGGCTGCGTCGGGCCATCCAGTACGAGGTCAACGAGTACATGTCGTGTCGCTCCTGCGCCGACCGATAGCTCGAAGCGCCGTAGCCGAGCTCTATCGGCGGCTTGGCCGTGCCCTGTGTGAAGATGAAGATCTTCCCGGCGTTATCCACGTCGCGGGCGAAGTCCCACAAGACCTCCTCACCTCGGCCGCCGTAAGGTTGACCCTCGACCGAAAGGAACTCCGTAAGCACCCCATCAGTCGCCAGCGCGAGCGCCACAGCGCCGGGCGTTACATACGACGCCGTGTTGGGGTAGAGAATGCCAGCCTCACGACCTGATGCCATCGCCATTTTCACCTCGCGATAGAGTTGCCTCAGATCTCGCGTGTAAAGACTCTCGGCGGTAATGGCATCACGTGTTCGGTTCCCGTACTCGGCGATTCGCCCACCGGCTACGGATTTGGGTAACGGACCCGTGAGTCGATCCGCTACCGTCGCCTCGTCAATGAAGATTCCATCAAACCGAAGCCCATTCGACTGAGTGGCAACGTCGTTCACCGACCGTTCGGCAAGATAGCGCTTCGCGCACGGCGAGGATGGATTGACCACATATCGCCAGCGATCCCACATGAATATCTGGATACGCGAATCGGATTCTGCTGTCGCCGTGCCGGATGGCCATCCTCGAATCACCTGGGACCTGCCAGACTCCTCGATCCGCGTATCGTCGGCGTAGTGGAGATACGCGGTTTCTCCTGGCAGGCCTGACCGCTCACACAGGGTCCGCAACGTATCGTGCTCGGTGCCGACCGGCATCGTTTCGAGTAGGCGATACTTGATAAATCGTACACTTGGCTTGCGCGACTTGACGCCCACGAAGTGAGCAGCGCCGTGCGCCATGTCGAGATGCGAGGCCTCGAACTCCCAGTCACGATCCGACGCGGGCACCGCGATCTCGTTGAGTGACGCGTAGGTCGATATGGAGGGAAAGCGGGTGACCGGCATTGGAACGACGTTGCTCAACGCCGGTTGCCGGCGTTCCGCCACCACTTCGATGGCGGCTCCAAGTGCCTCCCGCGTACCGCAGGCGGATTGCGTGCACAGCATTGCCATGAAGACCGCTCGAGCATAAGCACTGTGTGGCATTAGCCGCATCGGCAGAGAGATTCGTCGCGCATCAACCACGTGGTTAGGGACGCAGATCGCCGACGGCTACCCAGACGGGCAAAGCCCACTGCAACGGTGCGGCACTCCGTCTGATTCCGTGCGGTCAACGTAGTCGTCTTTCTCGAGATATCCGCCAGCAGTCAGTGATCAGGGCCGGCGTAACAGCCTGCGCACGCAGTGTCACAATCTGATGCAATGCATGGGGGAATGATGAAAATGTGAGGCTCTGCGGCGTACATCACGTTTGGCCTCCCTCTCAGCCGTTACCCTGCTTTACGGCTGTCGTCAACCAGACGAGCTTGCCATCGAGCGGTCGGCGCTGGAGCCGATGCCGATACAGGCGGGTTTTGGGAACGACAAAGGCAAACCCATTGAAAGGTGGGGGCGCAAAGCTGCGGGGCTACCGTGACTACCACGTACTCACCATGCCAGCCGGGCCACCGAACGCGAATGGACCTTCAGGAGGCCCACATGCACCCCCAGAAACAGTGGCTTGTCATGGCCGCTGCTTGCTTCACACTATCGGCCTGCAACGGTGAAACACCTGCCAAGGCGACGGGAATTACGGACCCAACCCTTACCCGGTCTCTTGAGGTCAGCAGCGCCAGCAGTATCACTAGCGAGGTACGCTTGGCTGTCGGCGAATCGACAAAGCTCGACGCGTCAGGCAGTCTGCAGCGCAGCCGCAGCACCGGATGGGTTAGCAGCAATGCTGCCGTCGCATCAGTCACAGGAACAGGCGTTGTGCAGGGTCGGTCGGCGGGAAACGCAACGATAACAGCTTTCGGTTTTACTGTACGCAAAGTGTACGCCATCGTAGTCACCGCGCCCGCGCCAGCACGGGTCGCATCGGTAGCGGTCACGTCACCGATGTCGTCCCTGCCCGTTGGCGCCACCATGCAGATGTCTGCTCGGGCAGCCAGTGCCCAAGATTCGTTGATCACCGATCGGGTGACGACCTGGAGCGTACTCTCTGGTGCAGCCATTTCTCTGAGCTCTAGCGGCTTGGTCACCGCGCTCTCGGCTGGCACCGCCACGGTGGCTGCTACGGTAGATGGGGTGGTAGGAACACTCTCGATTACGGTGACCGATCCACCGCCAACCGTTACGTCGTTTTTGGTGACACCGAAGACCGGTGCTTCCCTTCTGCCGGCCCAAACAAGACAATTCACTACGGCGACGACGTGGTCGGATCTTGCGAGTCGGGCCGTGACCGTGAGCTATACTGCGACCGGAGGCACTATCACGAACAGCGGTCTTTTCACCGCCGGGCAGCTGGCGGGAACGTTCATGGTGATCGCAAACTGCACGTGCGGCAGAGTGGATACGGCGAGCGTTTCGGTGAGTATTCCGGCGCAGCTCACTTCGCTGACGATCAGTCCGAAGACCGTGAGCCTTGCTCCAGCAGGCACTCAACAGTTTACTGCTGCCGCCATTTGGAACTCAGGTGCAACCACACTTCCAGCAGTCACCTACACCGCTGAAGGCGGTTTGATTACGACGGGCGGCCTTTATACTGCCCCCAGTGTGCCTGGAACCTATCGAGTATTTTTGTCGAGCGCCGCTGGAACCGTGCGCGATACCGCAACGGTCACAGTAACGTCAGCGAGTTTATGGAATGTGCTTCGCGACTTCAATACTGGAATCGTCGGCGCTACCGCGCAGGGTACCCAGGACGGCTTCACTGGCGATGCCGGCCAATCCCGCTACTCGGCTGAGAAGAGCTTCGAAGGCGGACAATCCGCGAAGCTAACCATTCAGCAGGGAACAACCGGCTTTGGCCTGTGGGGTGGAGTTATTTTGTTCCCAACCGCTCTTCCAACTGGCAGCGACTTCTGGCTTCAACTGTACATTTTTATTCCAGAAGACTTCGTTGTTCTCACTCCGACAAACGGCAGCCTAAAGTTTATCAGAATTCGCACTAGAAGTTCCACTGGCTCGTACGGAGGATACAACGACATCCAACTTCAGGATGACGCGAACCAGCCGACTTCGATGCGTATGATAAAAGAAGATCAACAACAGTGGTTTAACTTCGGCGCCGCAAACAGCTTCACGAAGGGAAGTTGGCAGCGAGTCACTGTAAACTTAAAGCTTAGCAGCATACCCAAAGCGTCGGGCGGAGATTCTCGGACGCGCGTCTGGCAGAACGGAAAACTGCTGACTGATGAGACAAGAATGCGAACTCTCAGTGGTCTCGGAGATGTCGCAGATGCGCTCTATCTCTTCACCTACTGGAACGGCAGCGCTCCGAAAACGCAATCACTCTTCGTCGATAAAATCCAGATGGCAAACTTCCAACCGTCTTGGGCATCCGACTTGGAAGGCATCTCCCAGTGAGTAACGAGCAATACGTCAGATAATTACTGGCAGGCGGTGGCACCTTTTCGGGTAAACAAAGTACGCCCGGTAGAATCCCGGCATCCCAAAGGATGCCACCGCCCTCGCTCAAGATTGATATTCCCACGCCTACGTCAAGCCCGATGTGGGCGACGCCAGAGACGTGGATCTGCGAGCAATTGAAGACCTGCCTGCATCGCGTGTTCGCCGAAAAGGTCCGGACGCTCGTCGTTCTCGGGCGACCTGCACACCGGCTACCCGATACCTCCGTCAGGCACCGCTACGGCTGCAGCATGCCGTGCCAGGTAACGCTGAGGAACGGGACGATCACGATTCGTCGCCCCCGATCCACGCTTCGAGAGCCGGATCCTGACACTGTTTCGGCGCCCCACCCCAGACGTGTCTTACCTATTGGCTGAGCCTTGCCTGCGGCCTCTCCAGTACCGACTTAAACATGGAGCTCTGCGGTCTCCGCCCCGACAGCGCGATCAGCTCCAGCGTGTACTTGGTGGTCCGCATGTGCTGTCCTCCCCCCCGTTCGGGGGCGCATGGCCAGCGTTTATCGCACTGCCATTTTGCGGGTCCCGCCGGATCAGGATTCTTGAGGCAGACGACTCGCGAGTCGCTCGCCATCGAAATGGATGTGTCGTTGCCGAGACTGCGCGTCATCACCCTGCTCGAGCCGCTGCGCACCGTTTACGGTCGGCCACGCCAACTCAGTAGCGACAACGGCTCGAAATGCATGACGGACCGGAAGAAGGGATGGTCGCTACAGCACGGCGTTCGCCTCCAATTCATCGAGTCCGGCAAACTGCACCAGAACGCGTACATCGAACGCTTCAACAAAGGCATTCGTACGGATGTGCTCGGTGCGTGGGTCTTCGCTTCGCTCGCCAAAGTACGTGACGTGATTGAGACGTAGCAGCACGAGTACAACACCGAACAGTCACACCTTCACCTCGGGCGTGCAAGCTGACTCAGCTTGCTCCCAAGGCCAACCACCGCCCCCGAATCGTCTAGTTTCAAACGGCGCGCTTACCGAGATCCTTGACGATGCGATTCGCCCGATGCAGTTCAATCAGTCGCATAAGAAATCCGAATTGCCGCGCGACAAATGTTAGCTGCATCAGCGCGACAGATGGGAACGGATTTATGAATCGTCGGAATTGCATCACCCTCAAGCACCAGAAAGCTAGAGGAATACCGAAAAGCGATCCAAGCACAGTTAAGACGGCGAGCATCCACTGGCCGAGCAAGGCGAACCTTATGGCTTGGGTAAAACCCGCGACTACCACCCCAAAGTTCAAAAGTGTGGCGATCAGCATAGAAGAAAAATCGATTCGCCCGTCCGCTCCAACGGCCCCTCGACCATGCCAGCTGAGTCGTTTCATGAATCCGGAAATCGATTTTGGATTCCCAAGGTGCACTGCTTGCAGCGACTCAAACTGCCAAATAGTTCCTCCGTGAGCTCGAACACGCGCGCAGAAATCGTAATCTTCATTTGCCGGTAGAGATTCAGAAAATCCACCAACCTCGGCAAAAACGTCGGCGCGGACCGCAAGACATCCGCTGTTCAAGAAGTTCCGAGGACCATCGCCGGCGCTTCGGTGCAGCGCATCACTCGCCCTCTCCGTCCAATGGCCGTCTGCCGGCGAGATCACACGACACCCCACGATCGAAGCGTGCGATGCTTCGAAGGCGTTCATCACATCAACGCAGAAGGAAGGGTGCACCACGCAGTCACAATCAACGAACACCAGGTGTGTCGCTCGGCTGCTGCAGGCTCGAACGCCATCGTTGCGAACGCCGCCGACAGCGCTAGCCGTCGACCGCAGGATCCGCGCCTCGTCTGCGAAGCGATAAAGCGCGGGCTCAAGATGGTGCGGCTCGTTGTTGTCAACGAGCAAAAGTGACGCTTGTGAACACTGGCGAACCGCTGCAGACAGCGACGATAGTGATTCGGTAAGAATCTGGCCCTTACCTCGTACGGGGACGACCACAACAAGTGAATCGATAGAGCCCATCGCGAGCTGCTCCTGAGGGCGTGAAGGGATCAGGATAACTTTCTAAACTTAGGTACAGAGCTAGTGCCGCCGTAGGCCGCGATGGTGGCTCATGCCACCGATTGAACCGAAGCACCTTTGAGAAAAGATTGAATCTGAGGACGGACTCGACCTTCACCGAACCACTAGAAAGGGACAATCCGCAATCGTTGACAGGTTAGAAGGCGGTGCCCTATTCTTCACTGTTGGGTAACCGCGATCGTCCGCGTCTCGATCCGCAAGGTGTAACATTGGAGACCGGAAACACCCCGGCCACTGTTCGGGTTTGATTTTGAACGGTGCTCCCTTCCACTCGCATGGGCATGAGTAACCCAACGGCTAGGCGAGTGATGGCGAAGGGAGTGATTTATTGTAGACTAGTTTTTTCAATCACCTGAAAAACAGCTCGCGCTTGCCGAGCACCTTCGCTTGTCCGATCTCAACGTGAGGTTGCGGCCGCCGGCGACCTTAGGAGGTTGAGTCACCACCAGCGCGAGCGCACTTACCGGCGACGGCTCCGATCCGTCGCCGAACTAAGCACGAAGTTATGCCACCCGTTCGAATGGACTCGCGCATGACGCCGAAACCCAAGCTTCTTGTTCTAAGCCACTTCCTGCCCTTTCCACCGCACGGTGGCGCGGCGATTCGAACATTTAACTTGCTGAAAGGACTCGCCGAATCGTTCGACATCACATTGGTCGCGGTGTCTCGATTTGCTCATCAAGCAACACAGCCTGATGTCGAGAGTGCGGTTGCTGGTTGCGGTGCGATCGCCAGGCGAGTGTACGTCGTTCGTGAGGAGCGCCCAACGGTGCGCCGCCAAGTGTATGCACACCTCGTCAGTCTAGTCAGCCAACGACCGCACACGGATTTTCAGTCGCCGTTCGGTGCGCTTCGCGCGACGATTCAGAAGCTCATGGGCGAGGAGCACTTCGACCTGTTTCATGTCGACGCCATAGACCTTGCGCCACTCCTCGCGCTCTTTCCGGCTAACCGAACTGTTCTAAATCATCATAACGTCGAGTCGGAACTCTTACAGCGACGCGCCACGATGAAGAGCGGAGCGATTCGTCTTCTGATCGCGCTACAGTCAAAGCTCGTGGACCGTCAGGAGCGAACGGTTGTCCCGGCAGTTGCCCTGAACGTCGCGGTTTCAAAGAGGGACGCAGTTCACTTTGACAGCCTCGGTTCGGCCACTCCAACAGTGGTTGCGCCCAACGGAGCAGACACTGCCTACTTCCAGCCGGCCACCCAAGAGGCCGCTGGCAAAGAGGTTGTTTTTGTGGGAGGTCTCTCGTGGTTTCCGAACCGTGACGCGCTTGAATTCTACTGCGACGAGATCCTCCCAATCATCAAGCAGCGCTATCCGGACCTCATCACAACCTGGGTTGGAAAAGCGACCGATGAAGACCTGCGAAATCCGAGATTCTCGGATGTGACGTTGACTGGGTATGTGGACGATGTCCGGGAATACGTGGCGCGAGCTCGTTGCATTCTGGTTCCTCTCAGAGTCGGAGGCGGAACGCGCCTGAAGATCCTCGAGGCGTGGGCACAGGGAAAGGCGGTCGTGAGTACTACCGTGGGCTGTGAAGGACTGGCCGCAGAAAATGGCAGTAATATCGTCATAGCGGATTCAGCCCAAGCGTTCGCCAACGCGGTCGAGTCGATGCTTGAAGACAAATCACCGCATGCCACGATCGGTGCAGCCGCTAGAACAACTGTCGAATCTCAATATTCGTGGCGTATGATCAGCAAGGATCTTGCTAGGGCGTACAACGCTATCGTCCATCAGACTCACTAGGTGTCCACTTGGGCTAGCGACGGGATTCGGCGATCGTTCACCCATGAGGTCGTCGCGTAAGCCGCAGCGGTTCAGCCTACGAGCTCATGCTACGCTTGCCGACCGCTGCGTCCCGCGAGATTTGCCTTGACGGTTGTGTGTTTCGCCGGATCATTTGCCGAGTAATCGGCACGACAATGCAATACGAGCCATTCCCCTCTGCCGAGATTTCTATGGACCTTCCAGCACATGAGCGTCGGGCCGTTCGCTATCTCAACGCTGGCGAAGATTCACTCTTGGCGCGGCTCGCGCATCTTCGACTGGATCCGATATACCGCAAGCCGCGTTTCTGGTCCAACATGATCTTGCGGAACATTGCGCCGCACTTTGCCGGTCGAGTGGTGAACTGCTCGGGCTGGGCCGACGAGGATAAGTTCGGCAGTCATTATCGTCACTACTTCACCGGTGCCACCGAGTATGCGGTAACGAACTACTCGGGCGGCGCTCAGCAGGGGAGCTATACGTTCCTCGAGAATTCGTATCAACTCGACTTGGAAAAGGCCTTACCCAGCGAGCTGCGCCAGCGATTCGAGGTCGTCTACTCCCATACCGTGCTTGAGCATGTTTTTGACGTCTCGCAGGCGGTGAGAAATATCTGCGAGATGTCAACAGACGCCGCAATTGTCGTGATTCCGTGGACCCAGCTTATCCACGTGATGGAGGACAAGTTCGGTGACTACTGGCGTTTCACCCCGGAGTGCCTCGAGCGGATGTTCGCGGTGCACGGCATGATGCCCGTCTGTCATCACGGGACAGACATCCCAGGAAGTTCGGTCTACTACGCGTCGGTGTTCTCTCGCACTCCAGATAAGTACGCGCAGCTGCGGAACTCGCGCAACACCGTGCCGAATGGCGACGACATGTACACGAGTGTCCGTTGGCGATCAGCCGTTCGCTATTTGCTTGGCCGTTAGCTCAGCCACTGTTCGCCTTTCGGACGCTCACTACGTTGGCCACCCACCGCGCGATGTTGCGTCAGCGTCATACTGTGTAGGATAGAACTGGGCGCAGATGGTAGGGCGCTAGGTTACACCGCTACCCGTTGAGCCATCGACGCCCGTAGCACACAGCAAGCCAGAGCGTCCGCACGGCGTTTGCGATCACGATCCAGGCTGCAAACTGGGGAGCACCTTGGTGACCGCAGGCAGCAGTTCCTTCGCCACCGACTGCGCAATGGAATCGGCCGCCGCGTACGCCGCCTGCTGGTCGGCCGCGCTCGGTGACCGCGACGACGACGCCAACGGCACCACAATGCGAACCAACGCCTCTTCCGTGCGCCCCTGTGTGGCCGCATCGCGTAGCAGGTTCCATTTCACCGTGTACTCGTTCGCCTCGATGCGTCCACGTCCCTGATACCAGTAGTACACGAGCGCGCGGACACCCTTGTTGGCGAGCAGCACCCGATTCGTCGTACCTACGCCACCTGTTAACCCAGGATTGGGGATCTGCTCTGCCGTCATGACCTCCCAGCCAGCTCCCGGCAAGCAGTTCTTGGGCGAATGGATCGTTTTCCCCTGCACCTGCCGATCGTAGTAGCCCACATACACCGAGAACAACGGAGTCGAGTCACGGGAGTACTCACGCAGCATGTAGTCGCTCATGCCCGCGACACGACGCTCTTCCTCGGCAATCACCATGTTCTTGCCCACGAGACCATTCATCGTGGCCGGGATACTGACCATGGGCAGGATCGGCGGCACCACGTACTGCTCGCGCATGCCAGAGATCAGGAGTACGCCGAAGCCAAGCACCGCGACCGGCAGAAAGCGCGTGAAAGTGGTGTTCATACGGTGACGCTCGCTCGGTGTTGGATTTTGCTCTCCACGAGCCCTAGAACCCACGCCACCATGGAAGTGATCACGAAGGCGCCGCCGAACATCACCATGCCCTCACTGGTATGCATGAATCCCTCTCCCATTTCGGGGCTCACGTAGAGCACAAGGAATCCGGTGAGAAACACGCGGAATCCATTGATCAGGATGGCGATCGGAATCGTGAGCAGAAGCAGCAGCGAGCGCGTGGACCAATGGTTCAGGAACATGGCGCCCAACAGCACGCCAAGGCTGAGCAGTGCGGTGAGTGACCGCAGGCCACTGCACGCCTCCGCCACGAACAGCTCCTGCCCCGGGATACGAATCACATTGCCCGTCATCATCACCGGGATATCACGCCACGCCAGCAACCCCGCACCAATCTTCGACGCCATGAACTGCAGCGGCAGCGCCACCGTGTTCAGAATCACTTCCGGAATCGGAATCGAGAGCGCCGTTAGCGTGAACGGCAGCCACCAATGCAGCAACTGACGGAACCCGGCGTACCACACCGTGAGTCCGGCCAGTGCCATCAGCATCGAGCCGCGCATTACGAACAGCTCGGCGGCGAGATCGGCGGCGTAGCGGAACAGCACCGCGAAAATCAGGATCGCGGCACCAAGTACGCGCTGGGGCTTCGAGCCCTCCACGATGCCGCTCTTCCACGCGAAGTACAGCGACAACGGCGCCAGCAGCAAGCCGTGCCCCGAGTTGGGATCGTTCCACCACGCGTCGAACATCAGCGTGGCCGGCTTCGCAAAGAGCAGCACGAACATCACCGCCGTGAGCGCATACGATGCGAGCTCCACGGGGGCGCGTTCCTTCAGCGACGCGAGCACATCGCGAGGCATGAAGGCTGGTGATGACGGTGCTGTAATTGTCACGGGCGATTCAAGATGAGAGGCAATGCAGGGACGCACGGGAGGCATCCACTGTCACACACGCGGCTCGGCCGCGAGCCATCTCACCGCCCGCGAGCCTACCCCGCTACCAACGTCGACGTCCACCGGGCACCATCCGCCACCCGCCCGGCCCGCTCGGCGTACTCGTCGAGCTGATCGGGCAGCAGCTTCCCTACGCCGAAGTAGGCCGATTCGGGCCGCCAGAAGTACCAGCCGCTCACGCTCGCCCCTGGCATCATGGCGAAACTCTCGGTCAGAACGATGCCCGCCCGCGCTTCAGCCTCTGCTACTGCGAAGAGCGTGCCCTTCTCCCGATGGTCGGGGCAGGCCGGATATCCCGGCGCCGGACGGATGCCCTGATACTTCTCATGGATGAGACCGGCGTTGTCGAGCGCCTCGTTCGGGGCATACCCCCAGAACTCCCGCCGCACCCGCTCATGCAGCCGCTCGGCAAACGCTTCCGCCAGACGGTCAGCCAGCGCCTTGGCCATGATCGAGCTGTAGTCGTCGTGATCGGCCTCGAACTCCGCGACTAAGCTCTCCAGGCCGTGTCCGGTGGTCACGGCAAACGCTCCCACATAGTCGGGCACGCCGCTGTCCTTGGGCGCCACGAAATCGGAGAGGCAGTAGTTCGGCCGCCCGTCACCCTTCTTGTCGAGTTGCTGACGCAGCATGTGTAGCGTGGCCGCCACAGTGCCGCGATTGTCGGCACGGTAGAGCTCGATATCGTCACCCACCGCGTTGGCCGGCCAGAAGCCGAACGAGGCCCGCGCCTCCAGGCGCTTCTCCCGAACGATCCGGTCCAGCATCGACCGCGCGTCGGCGTACAGCGACCGCGCCGTCTCGCCCACGACGGGGTCGGTCAGAATGGCGGGGTAATTGCCGGCCAGCTCCCACGTTTGGAAGAACGGCGTCCAGTCGATGTACGGCACCAAGTCTTCCAGCGGGTACTCCAGCAGCGTGCGCGGACCCGTGAAGGTGGGCACCGGCACCGGCACCGTGAGATCGATCTTGGCGCGATTCGCCCGCGCCGCCGCAATGCTCACCAACCGCTCGGCCCCACCACGCGCCGCACGCGCCACGCGCAGCTCCTCGTATTCCTTCCGCACGCCGGCCGCGTAGTCGGCCTTCCGTTCGTCGCTCAGCAACGCGCTGGTGACTCCCACCGCGCGCGACGCATCAAGCACGTGTACGACAGGGCCCGAATACGACGGCTCGATTTTGAGCGCCGTGTGCGCCTTGCTGGTGGTGGCGCCACCGATCAACAGCGGAACCGTGAAGCCCTGCCGTTCCATCTCACTGGCCACAAACGTCATCTCTTCCAGCGACGGCGTAATGAGTCCCGACAATCCAATCACGTCGGCGTTCACTTCGCGCGCTTTATCGAGAATGGCGGCGCACGATTGCATCACGCCCATGTCCACCACTTCATAGCCGTTACACTGCAGCACCACGCCCACGATGTTCTTGCCGATATCGTGCACGTCGCCCTTCACCGTGGCCATGAGCACGCGACCGGCCGGCTTGCTGTCCACCGTTTTCAGCGCTTCGATAAACGGAATAAGATGTGCCACGGCCTTCTTCATCACCCGCGCGCTCTTCACCACCTGCGGCAGAAACAGTTTGCCTTCGCCGAAGAGATCACCCACCACGTTCATGCCGCGCATGAGCGGGCCTTCGATCACTTCGATGGGGTGTGACGCCGCAAGACGCGCTTCTTCGGTGTCTTCCACCACGAAGGCGTCGATACCGCGCACGAGTGCGTGCGCAATGCGTTCCTCGATGGGCAGTGCGCGCCACGCCAGGTCTTCCGTTTGCTTGGCGCGTCCCTTGGCCTGATCGGCCACTTCCAACAGGCGCTCGGTGGAATCGGCTCGACGATTCAGCACCACATCTTCCACGCGCTCGCGCAGATCGAGCGGAATGTCTTCGTACGGAATGAGCTGACCGGCGTTCACGATGCCCATATCCATACCGGCACGAATGGCATGGTACAGGAACACCGCATGCATCGCTTCGCGCAGCGGATTGTTGCCGCGGAACGAGAACGACATGTTGCTCACGCCGCCGGAGATCTTCGCGAACGGCAATGTACGCTTGATTTCGCTGGTGGCCTCGAAGTAATCGATGGCATAGCGCGCGTGCTCTTCGATGCCGGTGCCAATGGCGAAGATATTCGGATCGAAGATGATGTCCTGCGGCGGAAAGCCCACCTGCTCGGTGAGAATCTTGTACGCTCGCGTACAGATCTCGACTTTGCGCTCGGCGGTGTCGGCTTGGCCTTGCTCATCGAACGCCATCACGATCACCGCGGCACCGTAGCGTCGTACGAGGCGCGCCTGCCGCAGGAATTCCGTTTCGCCTTCCTTGAGCGAGATGGAGTTCACGATGCCCTTACCCTGCAGGCACTTGAGGCCAGCCTCGATCACGCTCCACTTGCTGGAGTCCACCATCACCGGCACGCGCGAGATGTCAGGCTCCGACGCCACCAGGTTCAGGAAGGTGACCATCGCCTTCTCGGCGTCGAGCAGCCCCTCGTCCATATTGATGTCGATGATCTGGGCGCCGCTGTCCACCTGCTGGCGCGCCACGACCAGCGCATCGCTGTAGTTCCCGTCGAGAATGAGCTTGGCGAACTTGGCCGAGCCGGTCACGTTGGTGCGCTCGCCTACGTTCACGAAGTTCGTGTCGGGGCCGACGTTCATGGGCTCGAGCCCCGACAGGCGCAGCAGCGGTGCCACCTCGGGGATTGGGCGAGGGGCCACGCCTTCCACCGCCTGGGCGATGGCCGCGATATGCGCCGGCGTGGTGCCACAGCATCCGCCCACGATGTTCAGCAGCCCGCTGCGGGCCCACTCGCCGATCTGCTCGGCCATGATCTCCGGCGACTCATCGTAGCCGCCGAAGGCATTGGGGAGGCCGGCGTTGGGGTGAGCGCTCACGTGCGTGTCGGCAATGCGCGAGAGCTCCGACACATAGGCGCGGAGCTGGGCAGCGCCGAGTGCGCAGTTGAGGCCGATGGAGATGGGCTTGATGTGGGACATGGAGGTCCAGAAGGCCTCCGTGGTCTGTCCCGACAGGGTCCGACCGCTGGCGTCGGTGATGGTGCCCGAAATCATGACCGGCACCCGCATCCCCGACTGCTCGAAGTACGACTCGATCGCGAACAGCGCCGCCTTGGCGTTCAGCGTATCGAAGATCGTCTCGACCATCAGGATATCGGCGCCACCGTCGAGGAGCCCCTTGGCGGCCTCGGTGTATGCGGCCACCAGCTGGTCGAAGGTGACATTCCGGGCGCCGGGATTCTCGACTTCGGGGGAGAGTGAGGCGGTGCGGTTGGTGGGGCCGAGCACACCAGCTACGTAGCGGGGCTTCGCCGGGTTGGCGGCCTCGAACTCGTCGGCCAAGGCGCGGGCCATGCCGGCGGCGGCGACATTGATCTCGTAGGCCAGCGACTCCATGCCGTAGTCGGCCATGGAGATGGTGTTGGCATTGAAGGTGTTCGTCTCGAGGATGTCGGCCCCGGCCTCGAGGTACTGCCGCTGGATGGCCCCGACGATCTGCGGCTGCGTGAGCGCTAGCAGATCGTTGTTGCCCTTGAGGTCGCTCGGCCAGTCGGCGAATCGCGTGCCCCGGTAATCGGCTTCGGTGAGCCGATAGGTCTGGAGCATCGTCCCCATGGCGCCGTCGAGCAGCAGGATGCGGCGGGCGAGGAGATCGGGGAGCAGCGCGAGACGGGAGGCGCGATTGTTAGACATGACCGAATAGTAAATCCTGTTACGCGAAGGCGCCTTGGGGTACTGACTAGCGGACGCGCACGGTTACTGGCATCACGAGGTACGGCCCTCGACGGCGGCGATTAGCCGATCGGAGAGCAGACGTGTGAGTTGCCGACGCTCAAAGTGGCCAACCCGTGAAGGCAGAGCACCGTGGGGTAGGCTACCGATGCGCTTCGCTGCTACCAACTCGGTGAGTTTTGTGGCGAGTTCTTCCCGCTGTTCTGCACGGAATACCCACCCGGCGTCCGCGTTGGCGATGTGTCTGCTGGTATCGTTCTCTGGGCCCACATAGAGAATCGGACGTCCTGACCGGAGTTGTTCGTACAATTTTCCGGGAATGTTGGCGGGGCGATCAACGGCGCCGTCGGGCACAGTAAGCACGTGCACGTCTGCGCGAACCATCATCGCGGCAATCCGATCGTGCGACACGACGCCAGAGAGAGACACAGCACCGAGTTCGTCGAGCTTTGCAAGTCGCTGTCGCTGGTCGGAGAACAACGGGCCAACGTGTTCGAGGCGCGGTGCAAGCGACGGCTGATCCGCATGTAGTTGCTCGATCACCGCAAGCAGTGACTCGAAGCCCGTCGACCTGTAGATCGTACCTACATTCAGCATCGTCAACGGTTGATCAGGCGAAGCACAGTAGGCACCTGCTCCCGAAAAATCGCTCTCATCGTATCCATTTTCGATGACATGGAATTTCGATGCTGGCACCATCGGGAACGCTTCACGCGCCAACTCAGCGAGTCGATCGGATATATAGATGATCTGAGACGCTCGGCGGAGTACGGCGATTTCTACCCGCCGCTCAATGGCGCGTCGCAGTGCGGGATCATGTTGTTTCGGGATGTTGCGGGTCCATGGATCGCGGAAATCGGCAACCCACGGGATACTGAAGCGACGGCTGAGTGCGGCCGCGACGAGGTGCGCAGATGCTGGCGACGACGTGGAAAAAATCGCGTCGATCTTACGGCGCCCGACTACTTCGGCGGCCGCCTGATAGGCGTGGCGGGCCCACAGATTTGCGTCGTCCGGAAAGTACAGCGCATGTTGAAGCAATGCACGAGCGGGCGACAGCACACCGCGTAGCAGCAGATTACGCCAAGATGTCCCGGGAGCCGGCGCCGGCTTCCCCGTGTGATCAGCGGACTTTGAGACGCGAGTGAGCTCACGCGGATCTCGACGGAGTAACCGTTTGTAAACCCGCGCCTCCCAGTCGAGCATGGACGGGCGTTCGGCGCGTATGACTTCGACATCGGCCGGCAGTTCTCGAAGCATCGAGTCATCGAGGGCACCTACACCAAACGGCTGTGCTGAAACGACAACCGGCTGCCAGCCGAACTCGGGCAGATACTTAGCAAACTTCAGCGGTCGATAGATTCCCGATGTCCGGATAGGCGGAAAATCGTGGGCAATAATCAAAACGCTTTTGTGAGTCATCCCTAGAAGCTCGACCACTCGTCGACCCCCGGCAAGTCGCGTGCGACGATTCCAAAGCGTAGAACGCGCGGCCCAGAGGGACGAATGAGGCGCATTGGGAGCGCTCAATCATGGGGAGTGATTCAGCGGCCAATGGCATATCGCCGGATCAGCTCATCTGCTGCTGGCAGAGACTCTGAATGACTCGCATCAAGATATTTTAGCTCTGGCGCGTTCACTTTTACCGACAGCGGCATCACCGCATTCGACCCGACGGCGCGGGCGATAGCGCGCTCAAGGGTCTGGGTCGACACCACCGGGCTAATGTGCTCGAGTGCCCATGCTCGCGGTCGATACCCCGCTGGCGACCCTCTGAAAGCCACGAGCGCCTCCGAGAGCCTGTCCTCCTCAACCAGTCGCCCTCCTTCACTGTTCAGCCAAGCAAGATTCGGTCCGATGATGGACGACAAGGCCAAGGCAGGAACATCAGCAAACATTCCCTCAAACAGACTCCGATTACTGCCCTCTCGACGTGTCATGAGCACGTTCACTCCTGACTCATTAAAGCGACGGTTCACCTCGGCCGGTGTCAACTTCTCATGAAGTTCGGCCTGTCCTGAGAGGCCATAATACGCGAGAAGCCCCTCGATTTCCCGACGAGACCCACGCCAGGAACTACCGACAAGGCAAAAACGATACGAAGGATCATTCAACTCGGCTATCGCCTTGAACAACGCATGGTGCCGCTTGAGCCGCTCCCATCCCGCGACCATGATTGCGTCGTAGCGCTTTTTCGTACCACCGAGCGGAGTGAACGTGTGTGGATCCACCCAGTCACTACTTCCCAAACGGACGGGGATGAGATTCCCGCCAACTCTCTCGAGAAATGTGAAATCACGCCGCTCGGTCGCCATAACAAATACCGGCGCCGGGGCCAGCTGCTTGAATTGAAGAATCGCCGTATCCGCGTATCCTGAATAACTGGGCTCCAACACCAGATGGTAGTCGCGGCTCAGCAACGCTAAATCCAGAGCGGCCGTGAGTTCGACAAATTGTGCCGTGAACATGACCAGCAAGACTCCCTTGCGCGACCGATCGGCGGCCGGCGCACTGAGCACGATCATTCGCTTGGCGAGCAATCCGAGGTCGGCCGGTGAGTTGCCGTCTCCAGCCATCACCATAGGGGCCGAGAATCGGATCTCATGCCGAAGCATGTGAGCCTCAATGATGCGCTGAGGGACCACTGGACGATCAGACAGCTGAGACCAGAGCAGCGTGCGATGCGCGCCGAGCAAAAGCTCCCGAGCCCGCTCCCCCCTGCCCCTCAGCAATGCCGCCGCGAGGGTCGCCAACACGCCAAAGACCCAACGAACCTGCCGCGAGTTCGACAGGTCCATGACCAAGCGAGGGAGCAGATGGCGCCCAAAGAGGAGAGGGCGCGCGATGAGTCGCTTCATGGCGTGAGATTCGCTTTGCCAACGAGGCAGTCGAGGGAGGCGGTACGGTTGTGACCACTTCGACAGGCGCGGACCGAGCACGAGCTGGTGTTGCGATCACGATGTATGCCGACCACGGGCAACCATTTAGTATGTTTTAATGTGGGCGTCAGGCCCATGGTCAAAATACTCTGCCCCTTCGCACCCCATGGCGACTTCTCGCGAAAACCTGCTCACGCGACTGCTGGACCCCGAACAGGTCATCATGTTCGACGGAGCCATGGGCACGATGCTCTACGCCCGAGGGGTCTTTATCAACCAGTGTTACGACGAACTGGTGCTTCGGAGCCCAGATCTCGTGCGCGAGATCCACGCGGCGTATGTAAAGGCAGGCGCCGAGGTCCTCGAAACGAACACCTTTGGTGCGAACCGCGCGAAGCTGACGCAGTACGGGCTCGAGGGGCAGGTTGCTGCCATAAACACCAAGGCCGCGCAGCTGGCGCGAGAAGCGGCCGGTGAGCAGCGGTTGGTATCGGGCGCCGTTGGACCACTGGGGGTGCGACTGGAGCCCTACGGCCCCACCGGCAAGGACGAAGCGCGCTCGATGTTTCGCGAGCAGATGCTGGCGCTCAAGGCCGGTGGCGCCGACTGCTTTCTGCTGGAAACGTTCACCGACCTCGAAGAACTGGAGCAGGCGATTCTGGCGGCCCGCGACGTGGATGCCGGCATGCCGGTGATCGCGCAGGCCACGGTGGGCCCGGATCTTCGCACTTCGTTTGGCGCGAGCCCTGAAGACATCGCGCGAGTGCTCGATCGTTGGGGCGCGGACGTAATCGGGTTGAATTGCTCGGTAGGCCCGCAGACCATTCTGGAAGCGATCGAGCGCATGGCGGCCGTAACCACCCGCAAGCTGTCGGCGCAGCCGAACGCCGGCATGCCGCGCGATGTGGGCGGTCGTTCGATGTACATGGCGAGCCCGGAATACATGGCCACGTATGCCCGCCACCTGATTCAGGCGGGCGCCAAGATCGTGGGCGGCTGTTGTGGCACTACGCCGGATCACATCAAGGCGATGGTGGAGGGGGTGCGCCCACTGGCGCCGCGCACACGGGTGATCGTGGAGCATGATGCGACTGGTGCGGTACGCGATGAACCGGTGGGACGCGCGCAAGTGCCGCTGGCGCAGCGCTCACGCTTTGGCGCGAAGATCGCGAATGGGCAGTTCGTGACGTCGGTGGAGATCGTACCGCCCCGTGGCGTGGACACGGTGAAGCTGGAGCTCGATGCAGCGGCGCTGCACAAGGCCGGAGTCGACGCCATCAACGTACCCGACGGCCCTCGTGCACAAAGCCGCATGAGCGCCATCGCCACGAGCCTGATTATCGAACGCCACGGCATCGAGGCCGTCACGCACTACTGCTGTCGCGACCGCAACCTGCTCGGCATGCTCAGCGACTTGCTGGGAGCGTCGGCGCTGGGCCTGCGCAACATGCTGCTCATCACCGGCGATCCGCCCAAGATGGGCCCCTATCCCGATGCCACGGCGGTGTTCGATATCGACGCGATCGGGCTCACGAACCTCGTGAGCAAGCTGAACCGCGGCCTCGACCCGGGGAATAACCCCATCGGTGAGCCTACACGATTCGTGGTGGGCGTGGGTGTGAACCCGGCGGCGATCGATCCAGCGCATGAACTCAAGCGGTTCCACTGGAAGGTGGAGGCGGGCGCCGAGTATGCCATTACGCAGCCCGTGTTCGATCCGGCACAGCTGGAGCACTTCCTGACCAGCATCGACGACGTGCGAATTCCCGTAGTCGCCGGCATTTGGCCGCTTGTATCAGCGCGAAACGCGGAGTTCCTGGCAAATGAAGTGCCGGGGGTGACGGTGCCAAAGGAAGTGCTGGACCGCATGCGCAAGGCGAACGACAAGAGCAAGGAGCACGCGCTGGCGGAAGGTATCGCCATTGCGCGTGAGTCGTTGGAGCGCGTGCGCGGATCGGTGCAGGGTGTTCAGATCAGTGCACCATTTGGAAAGATCGAGCTGGCCCTCCAAGTGTTCGGATAACCGACACACACCCTACTCCACCCGCACCACCGCCACCCGCAATCCCGCCGGCGCCACTGCCGCGCCGTTCTCCCCACGCAGCTCGATCAGCTGCCCACCCGCCTGTGCGCCCTCAAAACTGAAGTAGCTGCTACTAAATGCCCGCAGCTGCTGCACGGGCAGGGTGAAGCTGCCGAAGCCCAGTGACCGCGCTCTTAGCGGAGCAGCCGAAAACGCGCCCGGGTACGTTCCCGCCAAGCCGCTCATCACGTCGGCCACGTTCCAGCTCGGGAAGCTCAGCTGTTTGCGGGCCGGCGTGAAGCCAGCCACATCGTCCACCGCATTGGCCAGCGCCCAATCGGCCAGCAGCTCGCCCGCCGGACGGCCGGTGCGCTGCGCGAGGTTGGCCAGGCCGGTCTGCGCCCCGCCCTTCACCAGCGCCTTCAGCCACGCGCCTTCGCTGGTGGCGTACTGATCGGCCGCCCAGCGCACCAGCGACCATCCACTCGCGTAGAACGTCACGTCGTTGTTGGTCGACGCGCCCAACGGCGACAGCGTGTCTACGCCACGCAGGTACTGGTGCAACGCCGAGAAGTGCTTCCACATCATCAGCGGGCGGTCGTCGCACTGGTACACTTCGCACCGTACCGTGGTGGCGAAACCGGTGTTACCCTTCCAGCTGCCGCCGCTCGTGAAGGTGCGCGAGTACAGCTCTTCGGCAATACGCGCCGTGCTCTCTTCCAGCCACGACTCTTCGAACGGCGTGTTGCTCGCCAAACGCTCGGCGAAGCTGGCCAGATGCTTCCCCTCGTGGATCACCGTGCTGCGCATGGCGCGGCGCCAGTCGGCCGGCGTCTCGGTCGCGGTGGCCACGCGGGCGTAGAACACTTCGTTCTCATTGCTCGCCGCGAACGTGCTCTTGGGGTAGAAGTTGCAGGCGCTCACGTAGCCCGCCGTGCCGACCACGGAGTCGTTCACGAAGCGCGTGAACAGCATCGTCACGCGGCCGTCGCCGTTCATGGCGCCGTTCATCGCCAGCGGGTCGCCGATGTTGTCGCGTAGCAACGGATACTGCACGCGGTCGAATTCTTCGCCAATGGCGCGATAGTCGGCGTCCATCGTGCGGGCGCGCGGAGCGGCCACGTCTTCCAGCACCACCGCGCGCGATCCGGCGTACACCACGCGCGCTTGCACGTTGCTGCCGGAGTTGCAGCTGTTGTACAGCGCCTTCATCGTGATCACATCGCCCACGTTGAGCGACGCCGCGATCGACGCCATCGCCACACCAAGACGATTCGTCTTCTCAGCCCGCGCGGTGCTCCATTGCGTACTGGCAGAACCGGCCCGCGCGGCGATCGTGCGCTGCATGTCGAGCTGCTCATCGTGCCGCGATTCGGCGGCCGCCACCTGCTGCGCCACGAGTGATTCCGTTCGCATGCCCGGCAGCAGCGACGCGTTGATCAAGCGGCTCGGCGCGGATGCGACCATGTTGCCGAACGCCTGCGGGTTCTTCATGGCCGACAGCTGACCGGCCATCGCACCGGTGCCGGTACCGCGTAGTTCGAAGGCGCTGCTGGCCGAGGCGACGACGCTGGTGTTCACCACGGCCACCATGTAGCGCGCAGAACCAGAGGCAGAGCCGGAGGTATTGCCGGTGGTCGGGGCCACCAGTTCGGTACAGCGCACCTCGCTGGCCGAAAGCAGGTTGGCCGACTCACCGGCCTTGAGCACCAGGCGGTTGGCGGCGCGCACCGGCACCGTGGCGGTGAGTACGGTACCAGCTACCGTGAGCGTCACGGGTTGCGTGGAGGTGGCGGCGCAGGGCAACGCGCCCACCGGCACCACGGCATCAATGCGGGTGGCGGAGGCGCTGCGCACCTGCAGCACCACGCCGCCGACGGTCAGGCTGATGGAATCGACGGCGTGGGCGAGGTGCTCACCGGTGATGACCACCGAAGCGCCGGAGACCAGTGTGTCGGGCGAAAACTGCGCCAAACGAGGGATCGCCGGCACGCTGTTCGTTCCGGCAATCGGCGGCGCAACGGGCGGCTTCTGCGGCGATAGCGGTGCGAGTGCATCAACATTGCTGCATCCCTGCAACAGCCCCAAAGCGCATGCCATCACGCTCGCGGCACGCATCGCCCGGGCAAAAACGCCGGCGCTTTTGGAAGTCGTTGAATTGGCTGCAGTTATGATCATACGATCGACAGTCACCGTGTGGGCCCGATCCTTCACTCTGCAAGGAAGGGAGCAACTGGCGTGCCGAACTCGACCGTAAATGCGTTGAAACGACCGATCTAAGCTCTCAGTGGATCAGCGCGTCCCTTGGAGCGCACCGCGCCAGGCGTAGTCCACCAGAATCGGCTGGTGTTCTGAGGGAAATTCGCGATAGAGGCGCACCGCCTCGGGCACGAGTGTTGGCGGCGCCATGACGTGGTCGATGCGCACGCGGTGCTTGCCGGCGATCATGGTGTGCCCGAACCCGAGATAGCGGACGGAAATCGCGTTTTCGAGATCGCTCCAGTCGTCGCTGAGCACACGACTCCCGGCAGGCAGATTGAAATCGCCAGCGACCACAAAGGCCGAATCAGCACGACTGATCCAGTTACTGGTCAGCCGCGAATCCATGGCGCGCCAGTTCACGCTGTTCTGGAGGAGGCTGAAGTTCAGATGAAGAGCCGCCCAGAGTGCGTCACGTGGCGATTCCAGGTGAACCGAGTAGATCGGCAGTGCAACGCCGTTGGCTCTCACCACATATCGCATGGCCCGGCCGAACCGGCCGACGCCCTGCGTGCCCGGGCGTAGCACCGTGGGCAGGCTGTCCACCTGCTCGAGGGGAAGACGGGTGGCGAAGCAGAACTCCGGCGTCACATGCACCGTGAGCGTCGTGATGGCGCGCAGTGAGTCCGACACGATGGTCTTGCAGTCTTGAAAAAGGACCACGTCGGCATTCCATTCGGCGATATCCGACCGCACGCGGTCGGCCAAGCGGGCGGATCGGTCCGTGTTGTAACTCACGATCCGGAGGGCGCGACGGTCGGCATCGGGGGAAACGAGATCGGGCACCTCGAACCGACTGATACCGAACAGCGTGAGCAGAGCGCCGAATAGGGCGACGCCCCCGACTCGCCAGGATTTGACGAACGCGATCGGCACCAGCAGGAGCCACGGGAACGCCAGCCACCAGAGCGGTGCGAACAGCAACAGCATCCCGAGTGGACTGCGATCGGCCTGGAAGCGCAAATACGTGGCGAGCGCGAGGGCGCCGAACGCCGCACTCGTGACTAACAGTCCGATAGTTGATGTGAACGGTGCGGACCAATGCTCCGAACGAGTTCCCGACGCTCGCCCAAAGTGCGACACGGCCGCGCGAACGCCACGCTGCCAACGACCCCACACGCGCTCGGTGGCGCTGCGAGGACGAACGATCGCCGCCTCACGAACGCGTCGACGTCGTCCCGATTGGCTCGGCGGCGGCGTCTTTTGCTCCTGAATTTCAAGCACGCGATCGCAACGCCGACAGCGAATGTGAGCCCCGGCGTGGGTCGGACTCACATGATAGGTTTCGCCGCATGGGCAGTGCATCTCGGTCACGCGCTCAATGTAGGCCGACGTACCGCCAACGCCAGAACGACACTTTCGCCCTGACCTTCTCTAGAGCGGGTCCGTTCCTTAAATCCCAAGGATCACTCCCCCATACCCCGATGGCGATGACTGCTCCGTCTTCTTCCGACCTCACCCGCGCTCCCCTCACGATGTTCTCCGAGGAGGAGGAACTGTTCCGCGCTGCCGTGGCCGATCTGGCCGAGTCGGAGGTGCGGCCTCGCGTTCGTGCGATGGAGGACGCCGGGAAGATCGACCCCGCACTCACCGCGAAGTTCGTGGAACTTGGGCTCATGGGCATCGAACTGCCCGACGAATTCGGTGGTGCCGGCGGATCGCTCATGATGGTCGCGATCGCGGTCGAAGAACTCAGCAAGGTCGACGCGTCGGCGGCGATTCAGGTGGACGTGCAGAACACGCTCGTGAACTATCCGTTGTACCGCTACGGCAACGCCGAACAGCGCGCACGCATTCTGCCGCGCATGACATCGGGCACGATCGGCGCGTACGCGTTGTCAGAGCCGGGGTCGGGCTCGGATGCGTTCGGCTTGGCCACACGGGCGGAGAAGACTGAAGGCGGCTGGACGCTGAACGGATCGAAGGCGTGGATCACGAATGGCGGTGAAGCCGATGTGTTCGTGGTGTTCGCGAACACGCGCCCCGACATGGGCTACAAGGGCATCACGGCGTTCATCGTGGAGCGCGGCGCGGCCGGCTTCACGGTGGGTAAGAAGGAACACAAGCTCGGCATCTGCGCATCGAGCACCACGTCACTGCACTTCGAGAACACGTTCGTGAGCGATGCGAATGTGCTGGGCGAGGTGGGCGTCGGCTACAAGATCGCGATTGAAACGCTGAACGAAGGGCGCATCGGGATCGGCGCGCAAATGATTGGCGTGGCACAGGGCGCGCTCTCGGCCGCCGTGGCGCACTTGAAGGAGCGCAAGCAGTTCGGCAAGGCGCTCGCGGAGTTTCAGGGTATTCAGTTTCAGGTGGCGCAGGCGGCCACGGAGCTCGAAGCGGCACGGCTCATGGTGTACAACGCCGCGCGCTTGAAGGACGCGGGCCAGGACATCGCACGCGAAGGCGCCATGGCGAAGTTGTACTCGTCGCAGATGGCCGAGCGCGTGACGTCGCTGTGCGTGGAGCTGTTCGGCGGGTACGGGTATACGCGCGAGTATCCGGTGGAGAAGTTCTATCGTGATGCGAAGATCGGCACGATTTACGAGGGGACGAGCAACATGCAGTTGAATACCATTGCTAAAGCCGTGCTTCGCTAACGGCGAAGTAAGGGGTAGGGAGTCGGGGGTATGGAGTAGTGTGGCGGTGGCTGCTGCTGGTGGCGGCGGCGGGGCTGGTGGTGCTGGCTGCACTGGCGCCGCTGGGTGCGATTGAGGCGGCGAATATGCCGCCTCGGTGGTGTTTGGCGTGCGGTGGGCTGTGGCTCACGGATGGCATCAGCAACGTGGTGTTGTTTGCGCCGTTTGGGTTGGCGCTGGCGATGTTGGGGGTGAGGTGGTGGGCGGTGTTGGTGCTTTCGGCGGGGTTTTCGCTGGGGGTGGAGTGGCTTCAGTCGATTGGGTTTCCGCCCTCGCGCTCGGCGGCGTGGGCGGATGTGGTGGCGAATGGGTTTGGTGGATTGGTGGGGGTGTGGGTGCTGGCGCTTCGGGGGTGGTTGTTTCCCTCATCATGGCGCGTGGCGGTGCGGCTGGCTTGGGGGTGGGCGGCCGGCGTGGTGACGGTGTTCGCGCTCACCAGTGCGGCGTTGGGGCCGCGGTCGGGGAATCTCGATGCGCCGTGGGAGGAGTCGGCGGCGGAGTCCCGATCTGACCGCGCGACGCGGACCACCTACGGCGTGAGCCCGCTGCCGTTCACGCCGGGGCATGGGTGGTTTGGCGGGTTGGCGGATTCGCTGGTGGTGAACGGCTTCTCCACCACGCACCGCGGGACTGGGCCGCTGATCGCGGTGGTGTCGCGGGAGCCGGCGATGGTGGCAATGCGCGTGGTGCTGCGCGGACGCGAGGACGGCGGGGCGCTGGTGCCGATCGGCTACCTGCACGCCTTTGGCGACTCGTCAGCGGTGGCGTTCGTGGGGGAGGAGGATCTCGCGGCACGGCTGGTGGTCACGCGGCGGGCCTGGGACTGGGGGCTGGCCATGCCGTCGCTGCCGGTGGATGGCGTGTTCGCCGGGCGGTCGGTGAGTGACCCGCGACCGGTGGTACTCGAGGCGTGGAGCGCGCCAGATACGCTGCGGCTGTCGGCCACCTCGGCGGCATTCACGGGCTCGCGGGCGATGGCGCTGACGCCGGTGATCGGGTGGGCGCTGATCCAGACCGTGTTCTCGATTGGCGGGGATTTTGAGCTATTGGCGCATATCTGCTGGCTTGCTGCGCTGATGATGCCGATTGGTTGGTGGGGAACTCAAGCCATGGCGCGGAGCGGGCGCGCGCTGGGGATCGCGATGCTGTGGCTGTGGGTGGGCGCGGCGGCGATGCCGCGGGTCTTTGGCGTGGCGCCGATCGGGGCGCGCGACTGGGTGATCATGATGGCCCTGCTGGCCGCGGGCGCGGCCGCGGGGCGCTACGCGGCGACGAAGCGCGCACTTCGACACGAGGCAGAGTGAGCCAAGCGGGTCGCTCAGGAGTATCATTCCCCTATGCTCGGATCCATCGTCGGTGTTCTCGATCTGCTCCTTGGCGTGCTGCGCCCCATGGTCTTCGCGGCCGGCGCCCTCGCCGCGGTGGCAGCCGTGGTGTCGTACAGCGTACGCACCCGCAAGATTTCGCCCTTCTCCCCCTTCGCGCGCTTTACCCGCGACAAGGTGGACCCGTGGCTGATCGCCCCCATGGAACGCCGCATCATGCGCGCCGGCGGCACGCCGTACGCGGCACCCTGGTGGGCCCTGGCGGCGGTGGTCGTCGGCGGACTCATCCTGCTGTCGGCCGTGGGCTTCCTGCGCGATCAGCTCATGATGCTGGCGTACATGAGCGGCTCCACCGCGTCGCTGGCGGCGCTGCTGGTGCGCTGGACGTTCAGCATCCTGCGGCTCGCGCTGTTCGCCCGCGTCATCTCGAGCTGGGTGGGCGGCGGCCCCTACTCCAAGTGGTGGCGCTGGTCGTACGTGCTCACCGAGTGGTTCCTGGCGCCGCTGCGGCAGGTGATCCCCACCATCGGCATGATCGACATTACGGTGCTGATTGCGTACTTCGGGCTTGGGATATTGGAGAGCGTGCTTACGAGCGCTCTCTTGTGACCGGACTTTCTGCACCCTGATACCCTCCTCCCTGCCTCCTAAGCAGTTGGCAGTTTGCCCCAGTTAGTACCGCCAATCCGAACCGAACCCGTGTTTGTCACAGTTCGGCGATCACGGAACCGGCACCCGCCGACCGTGTTTAAGCTCATGTTAGGACCGGTTGGTCCTATAAATACTGACATCGACTTTTTGGAGTTCCAACTGATGCGTAAGCTTTCCATGCTGGTCGCTGGTGCCATGTTCGCCGTGGCCGCCCCGTCGATCGCGCAGGCGCAGGACAAGGACATCGTCGAGACGGCGGTTGCGGCTGGTTCGTTCAAGACGCTCGCCAAGCTCCTCACGGACGCTGGCCTGATCGAGACGCTCAAGGGCCC
The DNA here is from genome assembly GCA_947461225.1 of Gemmatimonadota bacterium. Classification (GTDB taxonomy): domain Bacteria; phylum Gemmatimonadota; class Gemmatimonadetes; order Gemmatimonadales; family Gemmatimonadaceae; genus Gemmatimonas. Next base: position 46,763 of record CANHJV010000009.1, read on the forward strand.
GGGCCCGTTCACGGTGTTCGCCCCGACGGACGAGGCCTTCGCGAAGGTCCCGGCCGCCACGCTGGCCGCGCTGGGCAAGGACAAGGCCGCGCTGAAGAACGTGCTCCTGTATCATGTCGTCGCCGGTAAGGTGATGGCGGCCGACGCGCTGAAGCTCGCGGGCAAGGGTGCCAAGACGGTTGAAGGCCAGGAAGCGAAGATCACCGTGATGGGCGGTACGCCGATGATCAACCAGGCGCACATCGTCAAGACGGACATCGTCGCCAAGAACGGCGTGATCCACGTGATCGACGCGGTGATCCTGCCGCCGGCGAAGTAACTCGGTAACTGCGCAGTACGCCGTACAGGGTAAGGAGTTCGGGGTAACGCGGGGTGACCATCACGGTTGCCCCGCGTTACTCTTTTTCGGACCCTCCTACCCCGGCTTCATGATCGCTTTCCGTACTCTCGTTGGCGCGGCTGTCCTCGCGGCGCCGTTCGGTCTCCTGGCGCAGAGCGCGGCCCCAAAGGCGCCCGCCGACCTGATCGTCACCAACGCCCGCGTCTACACGGCCGACGACGCCCGTCCCCTCGTCGAGGCATTCGCGGTACGCGATGGCCGCATCGCCTTCGTAGGCTCGCAGCGGGAAGCCGCGGTGCTGAGAGGCCCCAACACGCGCGTCGTCGACGCCGG
>CANHJV010000010.1 GCA_947461225.1 Gemmatimonadota bacterium
TATCGCCGGCTACACGATCGAGGAAAAAGTCGAGATCGCGCAGCGATATCTCATGCCGCGCCTGCTCGAAGATCACGGCTTGACCACCGACGACATTCACGTGCCCGAAGCCACGCTGGGATTCATCACGAGCCGCTACTCGCGTGAAGCCGGGCTACGCACCTTCGAACGTTCGCTGGCGTCGCTGCTGCGCAAGCGCGCCCGTGCCAAGGCCGACGGTGACCTGAGTACCTGGGAGATCGGCATCGAACGCGCCGAGGTGATCCTCGGCACGCCGCGCTTCTCCATGGAAGAAGCCGAGATGGAGCCCGAGATCGGCGCCGTGACCGGTCTCGCCTGGACCAGCACCGGCGGCGATATCATGACCATCGAAGCGCTGCGCATGCCCGGCAACGGCAAGCTCACCGTGACCGGTCAGCTCGGCGACGTGATGCGCGAATCGGTCGATGCGGCGTATTCGTTCGTCCGTTCGCGCGCGACCACGCTGGGCATCGAGGACAGCGAGTTCCGCGAGTCGGACATGCACCTGCACTTCCCCGCGGGTTCCATTCCGAAAGACGGACCGTCGGCCGGCATCGCCGTCACGCTGGCCCTCGCCAGCGCCCTCTCGCGTCGCCCTGTGCGTCGTGATCTCGCGCTCACCGGCGAAGTGACGCTGCGCGGTCGCGTGCTCGAAATTGGCGGTGTGAAGGAGAAGGTGCTGGCGGCGTATCGCGCAGGGCTGCGCGAAGTGATCATGCCCAAGGGCAACGAGAAGGACGTGCGCGACGTACCGCAGGAAGTGCGCGACAAGATGGCATTCACCTTCGCCGCCACGATGGACGAAGTGCTGCATCTCGCCCTGTTGCCACACGCGGACATGCATCCAGCCGATGCGATGCCGTTGAATTCCAGTAGTGCAGTGGTGGCAAACGACGGCCCAGCGGCGACGCCGGCCGACACCTGGTAACGCGCGACAGTTAACGGTGCAGCAACAGCCCCGCGGTATACAGGATCAGCCCCACCAGTCCGCCCACGATGGTGCCGTTGATCCGGATGAACTGTAAATCGCGACCGATCTGCAGTTCGATTTTGCGGGACGTCGCATCGGCATCCCACGCCGCCACGGTGGCCGAGATCAGCTTCGCCACTTCCTCGCGGGCCTGCTCCACCGAGTACGACACGATCTCCACGATCCAGCCGTTCACCTTGGCCGACAGCACCGGATCCTCGAGCACTTTCTGCCCGAGCCCGGCCAGCCACTGTTCGAGCTGATCCGGCTCCTGCTCGGTGTCGTCCGCCAGCGCGTCGGCGTAGTGGGCGATCCGTTCCTTCACATCGCCCCACACCTCGCGTGAGAAGTCCGCAACACCGGGGTGCGCCAGCACATCGAGCTTAATCTGCTCGAAGCGCGCGATCGTTTCTGGATTCTCGCGCAAGGAGATCACGAAGCGGTCCACCGCTTCGTCATACCGCTGACGCAGCGGATGGTCGGGGTCGGCCGCCACCGCCACCAGCGTCTTCTCCACCCCGCTCACGATCTTGTCGCCCACGCGACTGTCTACCGCGCCGGGCACCCACCACGGGCTCTCCGCTTTCACCTTCTCGCGAATCATCGCCTCGTTTTCATAGAGAAACTTGGCCGCCAGGCGCAGGGCGTCGTCCAACAGGGCCTGATGACGTCCGCCGGTGGTCATCAGCTCGAACAAGCGCGCCATGAGCGGCGCCGCCTGCATGCGTCGCAACCGCGACACGATACCGCGATCCACCAACGCCTGCACATCGTCGTCGCGCATCACACCCACCGCGCCCGACAACCCGTGTGCCGCGTGACGCGCCAGTCGCCGACTGTTCTCCGGCCGGGCCAACCACTGCGCCGCGCGGTTACCGAGCTGCATCGCCGTGATTTTTCCGGCGACCACGTCGCGCGTGAGAAAATTGCGCTGCACGAAGTTGCCGAGCGCGGTGCCGATACGGTCTTTTCGCGACGCCACGATCGCCGTGTGCGGAATCGGAATGCCGAGCGGATGGCGGAACAACGCCGTCACAGCGAACCAATCGGCGATACCGCCAACCATGGCCGCCTCCGCGAACGCCCGCACGAATCCCAGCCAGGGATACCGCGACTCGAGCCAGCGGGTGACCACGAACAGCAGCGCCACGCCAACGAGCATAAGCGTGGCGACGCGCTTCATCTTCACCAGCCGGACGCGCTTGAGTTCGTCGTCGGGCGTGATCTGCAGCGCGGCCGGAACTGGGGCCAACAGTGCAGCGGGGGCCCCGACCGGCTCGATCGCCATGCGACTATCGGGCGACGGTGATGCCGGCCAGGTCGATCAGCGTGGCGCCGATCGTTGCAGGAGTGTCCATGTAGATCACTACGGGCTGGCCGCTCACCTGTTCCAACTTGAGCGTGACCGTGCGCGCCGGGCGCGCGCCCTTGGCCGACACGTCGTACTGGCGCGTGGTGGCGCCGGCGGGGAACGCGATACGCGCCAGCTCGTACCGGCGACGCGCGGCGTCACCCATGAGGTCGAGAAAGTCGGCGGCGTCCACCGCCGAGTCCCACGCGGTGGCCCATACCAGCGCGTCGCCTGCGGCCGTACGGATCACGGCGAACTTGTCACCATCACCACCACTGGCACCGCGACGGGCCAGCGCCTCGTCCTTGAGGTGCTGCACCAGGAGCAAACGCGTCTCGAACTCCCCGAAGCTGTTGCTGTACACCACCGTGCCCGTGCGCGGCGCCGGCAACGTGACCGTGACCGGCACATCGCGCGTGGCCTTGCCGTCGGTGAAATACGCCGCGTCGTTCAGGATCTGCTTGGTCGAGATCGGCAGGTCGAGCAGCAACTCCTTCTCCGGACGCTTCTCGATGAAACGCCGCACGAAATCAGCGCCACCGAGATACGGGAACAGCAACCCTTCGCGTACGACGCGCGGTGCGGCGGAGAACACCGGCATCCCCGTCTGCGCGTCTTTCATCGCGTCTCGAATACGATCCCAGCCGCCGGGCATCTTGAGCATCGGGCCGGCGTTCGGATCCATGCGCAACTGTAAAAAGACGGCCTGCCCTTCCAGCACGGATTGCGCGGCCGACTGCCGGTCGGCGTTGTCCACCTGCGCCTGCACCGAGTCAATCTTCACATACTGATCCTGCAGCGCATGCACGAGCTCGTGCGACACCGTCTGACGCAGCAGCGCCGGCGCAGCACCGTCCACCACATACAGCACCTTGGTGGCCGGATCGTAGTACCCCACGATCTGTTCCTCGAGCAGCTTCTGCAGCAACGCCAGCAAGTTCATGCTGTCGGGGATCGAGCCGAGCAGCTTGTACGCCGACTCCTGACCCGCGAGCTGCGTGCGCGCGCGCGCGCTCTCGAGCTGCTGCCGCACGAACTTCCCGACCTCATCGCGCGTGCGCGACTCGATTTTGGGGGGCGTCTTGAACGGCAGTCCCGTTTCCTCCTCGATCTTCGGCACGAACTCCGCCACGAGCTCAGCGTACGGCCCTTCCCCCTTCGGCTTCGTGTCGCCACAGGCGACGAGCGTCGTGAGCGAAACGCAGGCGCCAAGCAGACACGCTCGGCGACGAGTCGAAGCAGGAAGAATGGCTCGCATCAGAATCCGTATCAGGTCGGGAACGCGCGCTGCAGATACCACGCAATGAGGGGTTCTCCCCAAAGCAAGACCAGCATCGCGGCAGGCGCAAGGAAGACCCCAAACGGTACGTCCGGGAACTCGAACGCCACGCCAGCGCCGCGCGTACGCCACTTCACGATCGGGCCCACAATCAGCAGGAATACCACCGCCCCCACAAAGGCGCCCACGATGATCGTGAGCAGCGAACGCTCGGCCCCGAGCGCCGCTCCGACCACGGCCATCAGCGTCGTGTCGCCGAAGCCCATCGCTTCGCGCTTCATGATCACTTCGGCCAGCCAGCCGATGATCGTGATCGCACCGGCGCCGGCGCACGCACCGATGAACGCCGCCCAGGGCGACGCGAAGTGCGAGGGCTCGCCGATGAAGAAGTTCGCGATCGTGGCCCCGAGTACCATCGCCAGTCCGCTGATCGTGAAGCCGTCGGGAATCAGATAGGTCATCGCATCGGTCACCGCGATGCCGAGCAGCACCGTGCCGAACACCGCCACCCGCAGCGCCTCGAACGTCAACCCGAACGCCACGAAGCTGGCCACCCATCCCAGCGCCACCAACAGCTCGACGGCCGGATACTGGACCGAAATGGGGAGACTGCACCCACGGCATTTGCCACGCAGCAACAGCCAGCTGAGGAGGGGAATGTTCTCGTGCCACGCGATCGCCTGCTCGCATTTCGGGCAGCGCGACCGTGGGCGCACGACGCTGAGATCCGCCGGCCAGCGCGAAATGCAGACGTTCAGGAACGACCCGATCGACGCGCCGAGCACGAACACCGGCAGCAGGACGAGTGTGACGAAATCAGCAGTGAGTGGCAGCACGGTGTGGGGCGAAGGCGAAACAACGACGGCGAAACGGCGACGATGGAGCCGTTAGCTCACGCGGAGCGCATGCAGCAGGATCCCTGCGGCAACCGCCACGTTCAGCGACTCGATCCCGGGCGTCATCCGAATGGCGACCCGCGACGTGACCGCCGCGGAGACCGGTGCCGACAATCCGGCCCCTTCGTTGCTCACCACGAGCGCGAGATGCGCCGGCAGCGAGGCCGTCGTGACCTGATCGAGAGGGACCCCATCGGTGTCCGCCGCCCACACGGGCACGGCATGCGTCGCGGCAAACTCCGCGAACGCCTCCCACGACATCGGTACCGCCGGGTGCACGAAGAGTGCGCCCATCGTGCTACGGACGACTTTGGCGTTCCAGAGGTCAACGGTTCCCGGCAACGCCACCGTGGCGGTCACCCCCAGCGCGGCCGCCGTCCGGATGACCGTACCCACATTCCCGGGGTCCTGGAGGGCATCCAGCACCAGAAATCGACTGGAGGGGCCTTCAGGGGGCCGCAGCGACCGCTCCGGGATCGGCGCTACCGCCAGCACGCCCTGCGGGGTGTCGGTGTCGGCTGCGCTGTCCAGCTCCCCGTCGCTCACATGGACCACCGCGATCCCGCGGCCCTCGGCGGCCGCCACCAGCGCCCGGCCGCGGGGCTGTTCGCGCAGCCCCGTCGTGACCAGCAATCCATCCACCGGCAAGCCGGACGCCAGCAGCGCCTCGACGGTGCGCACACCTTCGGCGACGAATCGATGCTGTCGCTCACGCGCTTTCCGGCGCTGCAGATCACGAGCCAGAGTCAGTAGCTTCACGGGTGCAAACGGGTGCGAGTGGGGTATGTCTCGGGGGCTGGCACGCCATATGCCATCCAGCAGACGGGAAGCCCCTTCTGAACAAACCAGTATTTCGGACAGGCGACAGCCATGCGTGAGAATACACGACGGAACACCAAGTTGGCGATCATCGGCCTCGCCGCCAGCGTCGCGGTCGCGGCCTGTGTGCCGGCCACGCCAGAGGAGGTGGCGATCGGCAACGACTACGCGCAGCAGGTCGAGCGCGAACTGCCCATCGTGCGGGACCCCGACATCGTGCGCTACATCAACGTGCTCGGCGACTCCATCGCCAGGGTCTCCGACGACCGGAGCCTCACGTGGCACTTCAATGTCGTGGATCAGGCCGAGATCAATGCCTTCGCGGTGCCGGGCGGCCACATCTACGTGTACCGCGGCCTTATCGAGAAGACCACCAACATGTCCGAGCTCGCGGGCGTGCTGGGGCACGAGATTGCGCATGTCACGCAACGCCACAGCATGCAGCAGATGGCGAAGGCGCAGCGCGCGAACATCGGCCTCACCGGACTGTGCTTGTTCGTTCCCTCGGCCTGTCAGGGCGTGGCCGGCGCCGCCGTGCAAGTTGGCGCACAGGCGGGATTCGCCAAGTTCAGCCGCAACGACGAGGCGTCGGCCGACAAGTTCGGCGTAACCTATGTGACACGCGCCGGCATCGACCCGCGTGGCATGCCCAGCATGTTCCGCATTCTGATCGCCGAGCGCGAGCGCAATCCAAGCGGCCTGGACGCCTTCTTCGCGTCACACCCCATCGAAGAGAGCCGGGTCGCCAACACCGAAGCCGAGATTCAGAAAATGAATCCGGTGGTGCTCAAGTCACTCACCCGGGACACGCGCGCCTTTCAGACGTTCAAGTCTCGCTTGGCGGGATTGCCTCGCACCCCCGCCAAGCGCTAGCGACTACGGCAGGCGTTTCACGAATTCCGCGACCAGCGCCTCGAAGCGGCCGGCCACGGCCCGCCCGGTGTCCATCACGTCGGCGTGATTGAGCTTCTCGACTGAGAGGCCGGCCGCCTTGTTCGTAATGCACGACACGGCGGCCACGCGCATGCCGAGCGCCCGCGCGACAATCACTTCGGGCACCGTCGACATCCCTACGGCATCGACGCCGAGGCGTTCCAGCATCCGCACTTCGGCCGGCGTCTCGTACGTGGGCCCCAGCAGCCCGCAGTACACGCCATCCTGCAGCGCGACGCCCGTGGTCCGCGCCGACTCGTGCAAGAGCGCGCGGAGCGTCACGTCATACGGATCGGACATATCAGGAAAACGTTCATCGCCCGGCTCGACCGCGCCGAACAACGGATTCCGGAACATCAAATTCATGTGATCGGCGATCACCATGAGATCGCCGGGGTTGAACGTGCGCCGTACGCCCCCGGCGGCATTCGAGGCGAAATAGACCTTCACCCCGAGCGCATGCATCACACGCACGGGAAATGCCGCCAGCGCCGCATCGTGCCCCTCGTACATGTGGAAACGTCCGGCCAGCGCGATCACCGGCCGCCCGCCCAGCATTCCGACCAGCAACTGCCCGGCATGACCGGCCACGGTGGCGGCGGGAAACCCCGGAACTTGCGAGTAGGGAATCCGGACGGCCCGTTCGACACGGTCGGCCAGTCCACCCAGCCCCGATCCGAGCACGATGCCGCACACCGGCACCGGTGCATTGGGACCCAGGCGCTGCCGGATGTACGCCGCCGCGACCTCCGCAGCGGCCGCCCCCGGCGCCATCGGCTGCGCGGCCAACGCCTGCGTCTCGAAGGCGCGCTCGCTCATAGCATCACCGCGATGCCGTCGGCGTCTGCCAACAGGTTGCCGACCTCGATCGCGATCGATTCGCGCAGCGTCTCGCGCTCCACATGCGGCAGGAACGACGAATCGAACGAGGTGATGGCCAGCATCGCCAGCGTGTCGATGTCGAACTGCAAGTGCTGCGCACAGTGCACGTACTCGTCGGTGAGCGAGACGCCGCTCATGAGTCGGTTGTCGGTATTGATCGTGACCACCGCGCCCATGATCACATAGCGCGCCAGCGGATGCTCCGCGAACGTGGGCACCACGCGCGTCTGCACGTTGCTGGTGGGGCACACCTCGAGCGTGATCCGGTGATCGATCACGTAGGCTTCCAGCGAAGGATCTTCGCGTAGTCGGGTGCCATGGCCGATGCGGTCGGCGCCGCACCGATGTAACGCCTCACGGATACTGGCCGGCCCATCACCTTCGCCCGCGTGCACCGTAACCGCGAGGTCATGCTGGCGCGCGTAATCGAAGGCGAGCGCATGGTCCGACGCCGGGTTCCCCAACTCGCCTCCGGCCAGATCGAACGCCACCACGCCCTTGCCCTTATAGGCCACGGCCAGCTCGGCCATCTCCAGCGCATGCGGCCACGCGACGCTGCGCAGCGCACAAACAATCACCCGCGCGAGTGTTCCGGTGTCTTTCTGCCCGCGCGCCAGCCCGCGCAACACCGCCTCCATCACGTCGTCCAGCGACAGGCCGCCCCGCACGCTCAACGCCGGACAAAAGCGGGCCTCGATGTACCGCACGCCATCGAGCGCCGCGTCCAGCACGAATTCATGCGCGATGCGCTCCAGCGCGACGGCATCCTGCATCGCGGCCAGCGTCACCGCGAAACGCGCCAGGTAATCCTCGAGATTGCGGGCGTCGTCCACGCGCATCCAGGCACCGAGCGCCGATGCCGTGTGCACGGGCAGCGTGAGCCCACGCTCGGTCGACAGCTCGAGTAGCGTGGACGGCCGCAGCGAGCCGTCGAGATGGCAGTGCAAATCCGCCTTCGGCATGCGACGCACGATCTCGATGAACGCGGGATTCACCGTGCTCACGAAGCGACCTCTTCACCGCCCGGCTCGACCGCCGCCGCAATCCGCTCACGGACTGGCACGACCCGGTAGATCGAGCCACCCACCAGCGCCTGCGTGGCCTCCACCGGCAACCCCCGGCTATCCGTGAGCTGTTGCCGTCCCGCATCGATCTCCGTGGCGACGTCAGGGAAGAGCGCACGCACGGCGTCGACCGCGACCGACCCGTGCGGCACCGACACGCCACGTTCGTTCACATAGACCCGGAGCGAATCGGGGCCGGACGTCGGAGAGACAGCATCACTCATTTTTGTGCTCCCGCGCCCACGGCGCGAATACGTTCGATCACGTCGCCGCGCACGGGCTGCGGCATCGCTTGCAGGTAGCTCGCCAGCATGTCCACATCACGGACAGGTAGCACGTCTACGGAAATCGTACGCGCCAGCATCGTACCTTCGGCATCGTCGATCATGAAATCGTTCACGGCCAACGAGTAGATCCGGTCGGGATCGAGCGGCGCGCCGTTGGCGCCGAGCACGCGGACCACGCGCTGCCCTTGCGGCTTGGCCGGATCGAATTCGATCGTGAGACCACTCACGTGCGTATTCGGCCGGCCATTCCACACCCAGCGCTCGGCATTGGCCACGAGATCGCGGCCGCGCAGACGAACACGGACGAGCACGTTACCGAAGGGCGAAATCTGATACACGCCGCCGAACGTGATCGGACCTGCCGGGACGTCCGTGCGGATACCACCGTTGTTCCAAGCGCCGAAGTCGGCATTGCCCTTCACCCGCGCCGCGTCGGCCACGATGTTGCCCAGCGGATACTGATCGCTGTTCCGCACGAAGGACGTGGCGATGGTCGCCACCCGCCGATCGATGCGCACCTGCACTTTGGCTGTGGCCGCCGTGACGATGGAGTCGACCACCGGATCGGCCCCGGCGCGGGCTTCGCCGAACACGCTTCGCACCTCGGCCCGGGCCGGTCCGCCGTCCAGCGGGATATCGACCACGGCAATGGCGCGGCCGTTCGACGTCGTCTGCACCACGGGCATGTCGCGACGTCGCAGGGCCACGTTCCAGTGCGCATGGCCCATCACGAACAGGTCGGGCTTGTCGGTGAGCTTGTCGATGATGCTGATACCACCGCCGGTGCAGGCATCCGGCTTGTCGCGGTCGCAGCGCGCGCCATCATGCGCCAGCGCGATCACGACTTGTGCCCCGCCCGCGCGCAGCGCCCGCACGCGTTCGCTGATGATTGGCGCCGGATCGAGGAACTTGAGCTGCCGTACGTTACGCGCCTTCGTCGAGGTGGCCGTATGCTCGCCGGCCGTGCCGACAATGCCGATGCGCACGCCACCGCGTACCACGACCGTATCGGCGCGCAACCACGGCAGCGGGCGACCATCAGCGCCACGGACGTTGGCGCCAAGGACCGCGTACCGGAGCTCCTGCAAGCGCATACGGAGCGTGTCCTGTCCGAAATCAAACTCGTGATTGCCGAGCGCACCGGCCGCTACGTGGAGCCGGTTGAATACCGCCACCGTGGGCTTACCCGCATCCCAGTCGGAGGCCGGCGCGCCGGAGAACAGGTCACCGGCATCGACCACCAGACTCTGGCACAGTCCGGTGCATTCGCGCTGCGCTTGCTCGATCGCCGCCGACAACGCCACGGCACCGCCCTGTGAACGCCCACGATCATCCGGGCGGTTCGCCAGCGCGCCGTGAAAGTCACTCATGGTGATCACCCGCAACGTCCGGCCCGGTGGCGCGGCATCCGCCGGCGCAGCCGCGGGCGCAGCCGCGGGCGCGCCACCAGCCGCCTCACCCGCCCGCCCGCGATTCTGCTCGCGATACGCCATCGCCCGCGCTGCCGCTGGCTCCAGCCGCCAGTTCACCCTGGCGTACTTGGCCGGATCGAGCGTCCCCGCCTTGGCCACGTCGTCGATGATCAGCGAGCGGATGTCGATCTCTTTCTGGAATACGACCGGCGCAGTGGCCAGCATCGCGTAGCCGCCACCACCGCTCTGCCGATAGTTGTTGAGCGCCATGGTGAACGAGTCCCCAGGCTGCACGGCACGGCCGTTCCGTGTGAGCGTCGTGATGCGGGCACCGGCCGGCTTCGACACATCGATGACGTAATCCACCCCCGTCACCACGTCGAAGTTGTAGCCCGGAATCTTGGGGTCGACCAAACCGCCGGCCGGGGCCGAACCGTCTGGCGACAGCGTGCGGTAGTACAAGGCCGACTGTTCGAGAAACGCGCGTAACTGGGCGCCCGTAATGCGCACCGCGCGTAGCGTATTCTCGTACGGATACAGCTTAGAGAGCGACGCCTGCGTCACGGCCCCCGTGTCGAGCGTGGCGTCGAGGGAAAATGCGGCGGTGGCCGACAGCTCCGCCCCCGACGCGCGACGCATCACTTCGTTGATCAAATCGGTAACCGGGGCATCCACCACCCGGGAACTGTCGGCACGCCACGTCACCGCGGTACGACCCACCGGCGTGGTCACCCACGTGACCGTGGCCTTGTGCGTCGACGCCGACGCCGCCAGCACGGCTGGCGACTCCACGTGGCCGGCCACCCTCACCGACTGACCGCGGTGCTTCACCACCGCCCACTTCCCCTTCGACTTCTCAAGCGTCAACGTGGCCAGCGCCACCGAGGCCGCCCAGTTACGCGGCTGCACCAGCAAGGCACCATTGATCGTGGAGTCCACCAGCTCAGCGTGCGAATGGCCGTACACCACCAGGTTGATCCCGTCGATCTCGCGGGGCACGCGGGCCGCCACATTCTCCGACGGCAGTCCCGTGGCCACCGTGTCATAGGTGGCCGCGCCATCGAGGCCCGAGTGCAGCAGCACGACCACCACATCGGCTTTGCGCTTGCGTACCTCGCTCACCGCCCCGCGCACCGACGCCACGATATCGCTCACCGTGAGACCCGCCTCGCGCAGATTGTCGCGGTCCCACAGCATCGAGCCCGGCGTCGTGCCACCGATGACCGCGATGCGCACCCCCCGCCGGTCGATCAGCGTGTACGGCGCCACAAACGGGCGTCCTTGCGCATCACGCACGTTGGCGGCCAGGAACGGGAACGCCGCCTTGGAGATCGCCGCCCGCAGCGTCGGGACGCCAAAGTTGAACTCATGATTGCCGAGCACCGCCGCGTCGTAGTGCATCACGTTCATGGCGGCGATCATCGGGTGCACCGGCGGCGGTGTCACCTTGGCCGCCACATACAGCAGGGGATTGCCGGACAGGAGGTCGCCGCCATCCACCAGCAGCACCCGGCCGGGATTGACCGCGCGAACGGAATCCACGATCGTCGCCGCTCCCGCCAAGGAGCGGGCCGGGTCGGCGGCGTTGGCGTAGTAGTCCCACCCGCGCAGACGCCCATGAACGTCGGTGGTGGCGGCAATCACCAGATCGAACCGTCCCGACTGCGCAGGCAGAGGGGCAACCGCGGCCAGTGTCAACACAGCCGCGGTGAGTAGCGAAGGCAAGCGTCCCATAGCGGAAAGCTAGCGGTACCGGCGGCCAAACGCTTGCCCCTCCTCTCGGCCCCCGCGAACTTGCCCATATCGGTTCCGGCCGCCGATACGCTTCCGTTACACCGTCGTGGCGGTCCGGTCACGACAAGGGGACAGGTTGACCATCGTGCAGTGTCGGAACCGGAATAGCCGCTCATGAAACCGCTGATCATCGGGATCGCAGGCGGCACCGGCTCAGGGAAGTCCACGGTCGCACGCAAGGTTGCCGAAGCATTGCCCGACGCTTCGGTCGCCTTTCTCGAGATGGACGCGTACTACCGCGACTTCCGGCACCTCACGTTGTCGCAGTTGCATCACGTGAATTGGGATCATCCCGATGCCTTCGACGTGGAGTTGCTCACCGTGCACCTCGATGCGCTCTCGCGCGGCGAAGCGGTGGACATGCCCGTTTACGAATTCGCGACCCATTCCCGAAGTGAACGCACCCGACGCATCGCGCCGGCAGACGTGGTCGTCATTGACGGCATCCTGCTGCTGGCCGATACCAATGTGCGTGCGCTGTGCGATGTGAAGGTCTTCGTCGATGCCGACCCCGACATCCGGCTCATCCGTCGCATTCGCCGCGATACGGCGGTGCGCGGACGGACGCTCGAGTCGGTGCTCGACCAGTACCTGAACACCGTGCAACCGATGCATCTGCAGTTCGTCGAACCCAGCAAACGCTACGCTGACGTGATCGTCCCGAGAGGCGGCAGCAACCTCGTCGCCATCGAGATGATCGTCGCCAAGATCCAGCGTCGGCTCGTCTCGCGCGCGGCTGCGCGAACCCCACTGCCCGTGCCCGTAACGGCCGAACCGGCCTGAGTCTGACACTGCATGCAAGCTGCGCCGTCCTCTGAACGCATCCTCGTCGTTGACGATGAGCCCGAGATTGTCGCGCTCGTCACCTATCATCTCGCGAAAGTCGGGTACCGCGTCGCGACGGCGGCTACCGGACAGGAAGCGCTCGATCTCGCCCGTCGTGAGCGACCCTCACTGATGGTGCTCGACCTCATGCTGCCTGGCATCTCCGGGTTCGATGTGCTCGAGCAGCTTCGGTCCGATGAGAGCACCCGCGACATCGCCGTCCTGATGCTCACCGCGCGCCGCGAAGAGCCCGATCGCATTCGCGGGCTCTCGCTGGGCGCCGACGATTACCTCACCAAGCCGTTCAGCCCGGCCGAACTCGTGCTGCGCGTCGGGGCCATCCTGCGCCGGACCGGCAACACCGCCCCCGTGAACGCCGACACGCTCGTGATCGGGCCCCTGCACATCGACCGCGCGGCCATGGCCGTGAAAGTCGAAGGACAGGAAGTCGATCTCACGCCCACCGAATTCAAGCTGCTCCTCACGCTGGTGGAGCGGCGCGGCCGCGTGCAGGGTCGTGGGCTGTTGCTGGAAACGGTGTGGGATGCCGCCCCCGATATTCAGACGCGGACGGTCGACATGCACGTCCAGCGGCTGCGCACCAAACTCGGCGCCGCCGGTGACATGATCGAGACCGTGCGCGGCTTCGGCTACCGCTTCCGTGCGGCCATGCCGCGCGGCGCGTGAACGCACCGCGACCGGCCGCCCCCGCTCAGCGCGCGTCATGAGACTCGCGCAGCGCATCGTCGTGAACAGCTTCGTCGTCGCGACGCTCCTGGTCGGCATTGTGCTGTTCGCCGTGGAGCGGCGCGTCACCGAGCGCGTACGCGCCGAGGAGCCCACCGCGGCCGCGTCGGCCGATGAGTTTCTCGCCAAGGTCCGTCGCGACATCGTCATCGCCGGACTGGCCGCGCTGCTCGTCGGCGTGGCGTTGGCGCAGGTGCTCGCCGCGCCCGTCGCTCGTCCCATCGAGGAACTGCGCGACGTGGCCCGCGGTCTGGCCGCCGGCGACCTCACGCAACGTCCGTCCCGCGCGATCGCGGGGGGCGAAGTCGGCGATCTGGCGGAAGCCCTTCGGCGCCTCGCCGAACAGCTCGAGGCCCGCCTACAGGCGTTGCAGGGCGAAGAGGCGCTCCTGGTCGCCCTCACCGAATCGCTCAACGAAGGGGTCATCGCCGTCGATGCGCGGCAACGGGTGGTGCGGATCAACGAGACCGCGCGACAGCTGCTTCGCCTGCGCGAGCCGGTGCCCTTCCCCGCCGACTTCCTGCCGCGCGACCGCACGCTGCGCGAAGCGCTGTCGGCCGTGCTCTCCGGCGCCGAAGCAGTCCCCGACGAAGTCCGCGTCGATGATCGCACGCTCTCGCTCACCGCGCGTCCGCTGCCAGACGGCGGCGCCGTCCTGGCCCTGTATGATCTCACGCCGGTCCGTCGCCTCGAAGCGGTCCGCCGTGATTTCGTGGCCAACGTGTCGCACGAACTGCGCACGCCGCTGACCGTGATCGGCGGCTTCGTGGAGACGCTGCAGGACGAGGAGCTGCCCCCCGACCTGCGCCGTCAGTTCCTCGCGATGTGCGAGGGCAACGTCCATCGCATGCAGCGCATCGTGGACGATCTGCTCGACCTGTCGCGTATCGAATCGGGAGGATGGGTGCCCAACCCGACCGATCTCGACGTGGCGTCGATCGCCGCCGAGGTCCTCGCCCCGCTGCAGACGGCGGCGACCACGAAGGGCGTGGCCCTCCGAACCGAGATCGGCGCCGGTGCCGACCACCTGTCCATCGACCCCACGGCCGCGCGACAGATTTTAAGCAACCTCGCCGAGAACGCCCTGCGCCACACCACCACCGGTGAGGTCGTGCTCTTCTCGCAGATCGATGACGGTGGGACGCGCATCGGCGTGCGTGACACCGGCTGCGGCATCGGCCCCGAACACCTGCCTCGGATCTTCGAGCGGTTTTACCGGGCCGACCCCGGTCGCTCGCGCGAAGCCGGCGGTACGGGGCTGGGGCTGGCCATCGTGCGCCATCTGGCCGAGTCCCACGGGGGCAAGGTCAAGGCCGAGTCGGAGCCCGGCGTCGGCACCACGATCTCGGCCTGGATCCCTGCCGACGACTCCGCGGAGAGCTACTCCGTAGGCTGATCCGATCTCGGCGGGCTCGCCGATGTGTCGTCCAACGGGCGTGGCGCGGCGTCGGAAGAGGACACGGCGCTCTCGCGGAGCGACGGAGCCGCCGATTCATGACGTCGGGCGCGGCGACCGGCGAACGCTTCGGCCATCAGGCGCGGCAGCATCACCCCCGCCGGTCCCTCGATCGGCAAAATGCTCGGGCCCCGACGCTGCCCGTCCATACTGGGATTCACCACGATCACGGTGGCACCGTGGGTGGCCGAGATCCACGGCAACGACGCCGCGGGTTCCACCAGATTTGACGTGCCCACCGAGAGGAACACGTCACAGGCCACCGCTGCACTGCGGGCCGCCTCGAACTCCGCCATCGGCATCGGCTCGCCGAACCACACCACATCCGGCCGCATCAGGGCCCCACAGGTCGGGCACTTCGGTGGCTCCGCAGCCTGTGCGTCTGTGGGCACCATGGTACCAGGACAGCCGGCACTGCAACGCGCCCGCATGAGCGAGCCATGCAGGCTGATGACGTCACGCGACCCGGCCCGTTCGTGCAGGTCGTCCACGTTCTGCGTCACCAGCGTGCAGTGCGCCACCCGCGAGGCCAGCGTGACCAGCGCCTGATGCGCCGGATTGGGCTGGGCCGCCCGCACCATGGTGCGACGGGCGGCATACCACTGCCACACGCGATTCGGATGCGCCGCAAAGGCGTCGGGGGTGGCCAACTCCTGCGGCGAATACTTCGCCCAGAGCCCCGTTTGGGCATCGCGAAACGTCGGGATACCGCTTTCGGCCGATACGCCGGCGCCGGCGAGCACGCACACGTGTTCGGCCGCCCGAAGGGCACGGGCCGCGACCGAGAGGGCCTCGGCGCGGGTCTGCGGGTCGGTCGGCGGGGGCGACGCGACGCGTCGACGCTCGAGCAGGGGATCAGAGGGAGCCATTACACGGCGAGAATATCACGACAGGGCACGGCGCACCAGCCCCCTTGCCCGTCGGCTCTCGCCTCAGGACTCCGTGACACAACCGTTGCACAACCGTGCGGAGATCGAAACCTGAGTCACGAAGCTTACCTGTCATCCGGAGCCCACGCGGTCCGGAATGCCTGGAACCACGAGCGCCCGAACGGGCGTCTCCGCAGTCTACATATACCGACCCGATCATCCATGCGGACCTACGCACACGTGCTTTCCCGTTTCGCGCGTCATTTGACGCTGGCGATTGCGGCTGCCGTCGTCCCCGCTTCTGTCGTCGCTGCACAGGGAGCTGATGCCCCCGTCGGCCGGATCACCGGCCGCATCATCGATACCAAGTCCGGTCAAGGCATCGCCGCGGCCGGCGTGCAGATCGTCGGCACGACGATCGGTGCCCAGTCCGGCGTAGACGGTCGATACACCATCCTTCGCGTTCCGGCCGGCACCACCACGTTGCAGGTGCGCCGCATCGGATACGGACCGAAGACGGTGACCGGCATCGTCGTACCGGCCAACGGCGCGATCGAACTCGACATCTCGCTTAACTCGGCCGACGTGCAGTTGGCCGCGATCAGCGTAACGGCGACCAAGGAAAAGGGCACGGTCAACGAAGCGTTGAACCAGCAGAAGAACGCCACGAACGCCGTGAACGCGATCACCGCCGAGCAGATCGCCCGCAGCCCCGACGGCGATGCGGCGCAGGCCGCGCAGCGCGTGAGTGGTGTCACGGTGCAGGACGGCAAGTATCTGCAGGTACGCGGCCTGGGTGAGCGCTACACCACGGCGTCGTTGAACGGCGCGCGCATTCCGAGTCCGGAACCCGAGCGCAAGGTGGTGCCGCTCGACCTGTTCCCCGCCGGATTGCTGCAGGATGTCACGACGGTCAAGACGTTTACGCCCGACCAGCCGGGTGACTTCGCCGGTGCGAACGTGAACATCCGGACCAAGGAATTCCCGGCGTCGCGTCAGATCAACTACTCCACGAGCTTCGGCGCCAACAGCCGCGTGCTCGGCCAGATGATGCCGTTCGCCCCGCGCGCGGGCGGTGAGTTGATCGGCTTTGCCGGTGCTGCTCGCACCCGGCCATCCGCCATCGCGTCCGCCAACTTCCTCGGCAACGTCACCCAGTCGGACTACAACCAGATGGCGCTTCAGCAGCGCAACGTCTGGAATGCCGCGCCGCGCAACGGTGGCATGAACGGCTCCTTCGGTGCGTCGACGGGTGGCAACACGATTCTCGGACGACGCATCGGGTATGTCCTAAGCGGCAACTACGGCTACTCCGAAGAGACCCGCGCCAACGAGCGCTTCGCCGTCGGCAATCAGGGTGCGAACAATACGGTGGTGCCCTTGACCTCCGTATCCGGTACGACCGGTCGCTCCAGCATTCAGTGGGGCGGCATCGCGAACTTCTCGAAGTTGATCGGCAAGAGCTCGCGTGTCTCGCTCAACACGACCGCCACGCGCAGTGCGGACAACGAAGCGCGTACGGATCGTGGCTTTGACGAAAACCTGTCGGACAGCATTGCCCGCACGACCCTACGCTATGTGGAGCGTGGCGTTGCCACGGTGACCGGACAGGGTGAGCATCAGCTTGGCGACCGCAACAAGACGGCGTGGTCCGCCACGTACGCCAGCACCAGCCGCCGTGAACCGGATCGTTCGGACGTCGTGTACTCGCGTGGTAGCGACGGTAAGTTCTCGCTGCTCGCGTCCCTCGATGGCGCCCGCCGACTGTATTTCGATCTCGAAGAGAAGAACAACACCGCGCAGGTTGATCACACGATCAACGTGGGCAACATCGCGAATCAGAATGTCCTCAAGGTTGGTGCCTACTTTCGCACCACCAACCGCTCAGCGGCGGCTCCGATCTACTCGTTCATCTCGCGGGCGCCGGAAGCGCTGCGCACGCAGTCGGCCGACGTGATCTTCGGCGCGACGCAGGCCTGTGCCTCGTGCAGCCAGATCAACGTGCAGCCGATCGGCCAGGCTGGCTCGTACACGGCGGAGGACCGCACGGCGGCTGGCTATGTGATGACGGATTGGGGAATCGGCGAGCGCGTGCGTGTCATCGCCGGCGCCCGTCTCGAACAGGCCAAGATCAACGTGGCCTCCAGCACGCAGGGTGGCTTCACCGCCAGCGCCATGCTCAACAACACCGACGTGTTGCCCTCGCTGCTCGTGAACACGAAGCTGACCGAGAACCAGAACCTCCGGTTCGGCATCACGCGCACCCTGGCCCGCCCGGAATATCGCGAGCTGGCCCCGGTCACCTTCCGCGACGTGCTCGGCGGCGTCAGCGTCACGGGTAACGACAAGCTCAAGCGCTCGCTGATCGACAACGTCGACCTGCGCTACGAAGCCTTCCCGAACTCGGGCGAAGTGCTGAGCATCGGCGTGTTCGCCAAGCAGTTCGACCGCCCCATCGAGCGTGTGGAATCGGCCACGTCCGGCGCCTACCAGGCGCGCTTCCAGAACGCCCTGAAGGCTGTCAACCTCGGGGTCGAGCTCGAAGCGCGGAAACAGCTTGGCTTCCTCGGCGCGTGGGCGATGCCGTTCACGGGCTTCAGCAACGTGACGATCATGCGCTCCTCGGTCGACCTGGATACTACCACCGGTCTCACCGTCACCGACAAGTCGCGTCGCCTCGTCGGCCAGGCGCCGTTCGTGGTGAACGCCGGCCTCTCCTATTCGTCGGAGAGCGGCCGGACGAACGCCACGCTCCTGTACAACGTCGTGGGCGATCGTATCTATGCCGCCGGCGTCACGCCGCTCCCGAACATCGTCGAGAAGTCGCGCAAGGTCGTTGACCTCTCCCTGCGCTTCCCGGTGGCCGGCAGCTTGTCGGGCCGCGTCGATGCACGGAATCTGCTTGACGCACGCTATCAGTTCATGCAGGGCAACCTCGAGCGTGAAGGCTACAACGCGGGCCGCACGTTCTCCGTCGGATTGTCATGGCGCCAGTAACGCGAACCGTGCGGGCGGGTCCACGGACGGGCCCGCACGGCGCAGACAGTTGAGAAACAGCCACATGACCCGGCACGGTGACACAACCGTGACCGGGTCATGACGTATCCGGCACAGAGTATCGCGTTACTTCCTTTCGTAACAACGCCCGCCCTCCACGCTCCACCTACTACACCCAGGACTTCTGATGACGACGTTCACGCGTTTGCGCGCCATCGCCATGACGTCATTTAGCCTGCTCGCGCTCGCCGCGTGCGGCAGTGATGATCCCACCGCACCTGTGACTCCCGCGACGGGAACGCTCGCGATTACCGTGTCCGGCCTGCCCGCGGGCGTGAATGCCGCGGTCACGGTGACGGGCCCGAGCTCGTACTCGCAGTCACCGACCGCCTCGACGACCTACAGCGTCGCCCCGGGCACCTACACGGTGGCGGCCT
The DNA here is from genome assembly GCA_947461225.1 of Gemmatimonadota bacterium. GTDB lineage: Bacteria > Gemmatimonadota > Gemmatimonadetes > Gemmatimonadales > Gemmatimonadaceae > Gemmatimonas. The sequence continues at coordinate 19,040 of CANHJV010000010.1, forward strand.
CGCAGGTCACGAGCAACAACGTGCGCTACAACGCCGCCGTCACGGGCTCGCCCGCAACGGTCACGTCGAATGCCACGGCCACGGCCACGGTGACGTATTCAATCACCGCCAACCCGACCGTGACGCTTAGCGGTTCGATCGCCGCCAGCCGCACGCTGACGCCGGACACGAACTACGTGCTTCGTGGTTTCGTCTACGTGAACAGCGGCGCGACACTGACCATCAACGCCGGCACCAAGATCGTCGGTGACACCACCGCCCTCGGCTCCGCCCTGTTCGTGCTTCGCGGCGCGCGCATCGTGGCCAATGGTACGGAAGCGGCTCCGGTGGTGTTTACGTCGCAGCGCAGCGTCGGCAACCGCTCCCCGGGTGACTGGGGCGGGTTGATTGTCGTCGGCAACGCGCGCAACAATCGCGCGGGTAACATCATCGTCGAAGGCTCCGACGGCTCGGTCGTCGGTGGCAACTCGGCCGGCGTTGTGTACACCGGTGGTACGAACGACGCCGACAACAGCGGCACGCTGCGCTATGTGCGCGTGGAATTCGCCGGATACGCGACCCTTACCGACGCGGAGCTGAACTCGTTCACGTTCGCGGCGCTCGGCAGCGGCACCACGCTGGAATATCTGCAGTCGGTGACGGGTCTCGACGACTCGTTCGAATGGTTCGGTGGCACGGTGGACGGCAAGTACCTGGTGTCGTACGAAGCCGGTGACGACCATTTCGACACGTCGGAAGGATACCGCGGCCGCAATCAGTTCTTGATCGCCTACCAGTCGGCGTTCGCGACGCCGCGTGCCGGCGCCGGTGCCGTCTCGACCGACCCGCAGGGCTTCGAAGTGGACGGTTGCAATGGCGGTGGCTGCACCGCCCCGGCCGGCGGTAACGCACAGAGCTCGGGTGCCGCTGACGGACTGTGGACGATGAACGTGTTCGCGAACTTTACCGTGATCGGCGTCGGCGCCGGTGTCACGACGCCGACCAACGGCGGCGTGGGCATGGTGCTCCGTCGTGGTACGGGCGGCTACTACGTGAATGGCGTCGTGGCGCGTTGGCCGCGCCAGGCGATCTCGATCCGCGACACGACGTCGAACAATCGCTTCCAGGTGGATTCCCTGATCGTGCGCAACCTGTACTTCGCAGACAACGGTTCGCAGAACAGCGGCGTGACCTTCGACCCGACCGGCACGAACTTCGGCCAGGAAGCGGCGTTTACGGCGCGGAACAGCAACGTCACGCTCGCCGCAGGCACCGTGACGGCGGCAAGCCTCTTCACCGCGCTTCCGGCTGGCGGTACGACGGCCCCGACGGTGGCCGGCTTCGACTGGTCACCGGCCACCGGTTCGCCGATCGCCACGGGTGGCCTCAGCGCCTTCACCGCTGATCCGAAGATCGCGGCGCGCGCCGGCACCTTCATCACGGCGACCGCGTACCGCGGCGCCGCCGCTCCGGGTGGCACGAAGTGGTGGGCGAACTGGACCAACTACGCCCGCAACTAAACCCGGCGGCTAACGCACTCACGCGCTAGCTTCTTTGAAGTCCGAACGGCCGGTGCCCCCTCGGGCACCGGCCGTTCTCCCATATCGACGCCATGTCTCTACACACTACGTCGCGATCGCTACTCAGCGCGTTCCTCCTGCTGGCCTGCACGGAAAAGCCGGCGCCCTCGCCCGCGGACGAACAGGCAAAACATGTCGCCGAAGTGGTTGCTGCCGGCGGCGTCGTCGATTCGATTTTGCCGATTGCCGAACATCTTCGGCGATTCCGTACCGAACTCCCCAAGACGGATTCGCTGCAGCACGCGAGTACCTCCCGAGAAGCGCTCGTCTCGCGTTGGGCCGCGGCCATCGCCGCGAACGACACCGCCGACCTCAACGCGATGATCATGAATCGCGCCGAGTTCGCGTGGCTGTACTACGAAGCCAGCCCAATGAGCAAGCCGCCCTACGAGGCGCCTCCGGAACTCCTCTGGGGGCAACTGCTCGCGTCATCGAACAAAGGCGCAACACAGCTGGTGAATCGGTTCGGAGGAAGTCGCGTGAAGGCGAGCGGCCTGCGCTGCCCGACACCACCGGATACGCAAGGCACCAACGTGCTCACCAGTAAATGCGAGGTTCGGCTCGCCGCGCCTGGCAAGCAAACCGTTGAGGGCGTCCTCTTCGGTACCATCATCGAACGCGGCGGACGATTCAAGTTCGTCGGTCTCTCCACCAATCTCTGATGACGCGTCTCGCGTTCCTCCTGGTGCCCCTGCTCCTTATCGGCGGATGCACGGCGTCTCCGAAGGATAGCGTACCGGGCAACGAGTCCACGGCCGCCCTCGCGCCGAGTGGGACCCGCGTCGATCTCACCGGCGCCGGGGCCACCTTCCCGTATCCGCTCTACTCGCGCTGGTTCAACGAGTACGCGATCCGCACCAACGTGCGCATCAACTACCAGTCGATCGGCTCGGGCGGCGGCATCCGCCAAGTGGTCGCGCGCACCGTCGACTTCGGCGCCACCGACGTGCCGATGACCGACGAAGAACTCGCCAGCGCGGGCATGCCGGTGCTGCACATCCCCACGGTGATCGGCGCCGTCGCCATCACGTACAACCTGCCCGGACTCGCGCGACCGCTCAATCTCAGCCCCGACGTGATCGCCGACATCTTCCTCGGCACGATCACCCGCTGGAGCGACCCGCGTATCACGGTGCTCAATCCCAAGCTCACGCTGCCCGCCACCGACATCCTCGTGGTGCATCGCGCCGACGGCAGCGGCACGTCCTACATCTTCAGCGACTTCCTGACCAGCGTGAGCCCCGCTTGGGCTGCCGGTCCCGGGCGTGGCAAGGACGTGCGCTGGCCGGTCGGCATCGGTGGCAAGGGTAACGAAGGCGTGGCCGGTCAGGTGAAACAGATGCCGGGCGCCGTCGGCTATCTCGAGGTCGTGTACGCGCGACAGAATCGCTTGCCCGTCGTGCACGTGCGGAACGCCGCCGGCCGCTTCATTTCGCCCATGCCCTTCGAAATTGCCTCGGCGGCCACGGCGATGCTCGAGTCGGACCGCAAGCTCAACGCCTCCGACACCCTCGGCACGCCAGACCTCCGCGTGTCGCTCGTGAACGCGCCTGGTGCCCAGTCGTACCCGATCGCCTCATTTACCTGGATGCTCATCGCGCCGTCAGCCATCGGCCCTGAGAAGAGCCGTCAATTGGCCGCGTTCGTGCGCTGGGCCCTGCTCGAGACCCCCGACGTGGCCAGTACGCTCGGCTATGTCCCCCTCCCCTCGGAAGCGGCCACCCGCATCGTCGACCGGCTCGATGCGGCGCTCGCCGCGGAACGACAGCGCGTGCCGTGACAGAGCCGTTACACGGCGCACGGCGGTCTCAGCACCTGAAAACCTAGCTTCACTGGATGCAGACCCCGCTCGGTGACCGGCTCTATCGCACGGTCACGACGGTGTGCGCCGCCGCGATCCCCCTCGTGCTCGTGCTGCTCACCGCCGTGGTCCTGCGCGCGGCGTGGCCGGCGCTCTCGCTCCACGCCGCCGATCTCGCCTTCGGCACCACGTGGGACGTGCCCCGAGCTCGATTCGGCGCCTTCCCGGCCATCGCGGGCACGTTGCTGTCGTCGCTGATCGCCCTGTGCCTCGCCACCCCGCTCGCCCTAGGCGTCGCCATCTTCACCGTCGACATCGGACCACGACGTCTGCATGAGCCGGTGGCCTTTCTCGTCAACTTGCTCGCGGCGATTCCCTCGGTGGTGTACGGGCTCTGGGGAGTGTTCGTCCTCGTGCCGCTGCTGCGCAGCGCGATCATGCCGGCCCTCGTTCCCCTCGGTACGTTCCTGCCGCTCTTCCGGGGACCGGCCTATGGCCCAAGCTTGATCGCGGCCAGCCTCGTGCTCGCCATCATGATCCTGCCGTACATCGCCAGCGTCAGCCGCGAGGTCCTGCTGGCCGTTCCGCAAGCGCAGCGTGAGGCCGCCCTCGCCCTCGGCGCCACCCGCTGGGAGGTCGTGCGTGATGCCGTGCTCCCAGCGGCCCGCTCCGGGCTGATCGGTGGCGTCATGTTGGGCCTCGGCCGGGCCCTCGGTGAGACGCTGGCGGTCACGATGGTGATCGGTAACCGCCATGCGGTGCCCGATTCGCTGTTCGATCCGGCGTATACGATGGCGTCGCTGCTGGCCAATGAATTCGCCGAAGCGTCGAGCGACGCCCATCTCTCCGCACTGATGGCCGTGGCCGCGCTGCTCCTCTTGGTCACGCTGCTCATCAATCTGCTCGCTCGTTGGCTCGTACGGCGTGTCGCGACGGGCCTGCCCGGTGGGCGCTCGTCATGAATGCACGCGCTCAACAGCGTCGCCGTACCGGACGACTCATGACGGCGCTGACGTGGACAGCCGCCATCATCGCGATCATCCCGCTCGTCACGATTCTTGCGCATCTGCTCGTGAACGGGCTCGAACAACTCACCCCGACCTTCTTCACGCAGCTGCCCGCTCCGCCCGGCGTGCGGGGTGGGGGTGTGGCCAACGCGATCATCGGGTCGGGCATCCTCGTGGCGATCGCCATGACGGTGGCGGTACCCGTGGGCATCGGTGCCGGCCTTTATCTCGCGGAGCATCGCCGCGGTCGCTTCGCACGGGTGGTGCGCTTGCTCGCCGATGTACTGAGTGGCCTGCCCTCGATCGTGCTCGGCATCTTCGCGTGGGAATTGATCGTCCGACCGTCGGGGCATTTTTCGGCGTGGGCGGGCGGCATCGCACTCGGACTCCTCGTGTTGCCGCTGGTCGCGCGGGCCACGGAAGAGATGGTGCGTCTCGTACCGGTCGCGCTCACGGAAGCCGCGTTGGCCCTTGGCTTCTCGCGCTGGCGCACGTCGCTCACCGTCGTGCTGCGTACCGCCATGCCCGGCATCGTGACCGCCGTGCTGCTCGCGATGTCCCGCGCGGCGGGCGAAACCGCGCCGCTGCTCTTCACGGCCTTCGGCAACCCGTTCTGGTCGATCGATCCGGCGCGCCCGATCGCCGCGTTGCCGCTCCAGATCTACGCCTATGCGCAGAGTCCCTACGACGAATGGCGCGCCCAGGCTTGGGCGGGCGGCCTCGTGTTACTCATGCTCGTGGCGTTGATCAGTGCGGCTGGCTACGCCGTCATTCGTTCGCGCGCCAGGCTCCTCTCCGCCGTCACCCCTCGCGTGGGACGGGTTGATGACTGAGCGAACGCCGGCGGGCGTCACCGCACCTCCCGTGCGGCTCAGCAATCTGTCTGCCGGCTTCGCCGATCGCGGCGTGCTGCGTCAGGTCAACCTCGATGGTCCACCCGGCCGTGTACTGGCCATCGTGGGTCCCTCGGGGTGCGGCAAGAGCACCGTGCTGCGGTGCATCAATCGCCTGCACGAACTCGATGAGGGCGCCTTCGTGAGCGGCGACGTGTCCGTCGGTGCGCTGCCGGTGTATTCATCCACGACCGACGTGATCGCCCTGCGTCGTCGGGTCGGCATGGTATTTCAGCGACCCACACCGTTCGTCACTGCCTCGGTGTTCGATAACGTCGCGGCCGGTGTGCGTGCGCACCGGCGGTTCATTGCCGCCAGCGAACTGGAAGGACTCGTCGAAGACGCGCTGCAGCGCGCTGGCTTGTGGCGCGAAGTCGTCGATCGACTCTTCGGCACGGCGATGGCGCTTTCTGGCGGTCAGCAGCAGCGGCTCTGCATTGCGAGAGCGCTGGCGGTGCAACCCGACGTGCTGTTGCTCGACGAGCCCACGGCGTCGCTCGACCCGATGGGCACTCAGCGCATCGAAGAGCTGCTGTACGATCTGCGTGACACCGTCACGGTGATCATGGTCACCCACAACATGCAGCAGGCCGCGCGCATCTCCGACGTTACGGCGTTTCTGCTCAATGGGCGCATCGTGGAGTCCGCCCCCACACGGCAACTCTTCACGACACCGTCCGATGCGCGCACCGAAGCGTACATCACGGGGCGTTTCGGATGAGCACAGACCTCGACGGGCTCCCCGGTGCCGTCATTCTCGAACGGTTTTCCGCGTGGTTCGGCGCGGCGCCGGCGCTGCACAACGTCGACTTCGCCGTGCGTCCGCGTTCGGTCACCGCGCTCATCGGCCCATCGGGGTCGGGCAAGAGCACACTGCTGCGTGCCATCAATCGCCTCAACGATGAATTGCCGGGAGCGCGCCACAGCGGCCGGCTGCTTCTCGACGGCGACAACGTGTACGAGCCGACGGTCGACGTGAGCGTGCTGCGGCAGCGGGTCGGCATGGTGTTCCAGCGATCCAATCCATTTCCACGATCCGTGTTCGACAACGTGGCGTATGGGCCGCGCCTCAATGTGGGCCTTACCGGTCGCGCGCTCGACGACGTAGTCGAGGATGCTCTCCGACGCGCCGCTCTCTGGGACGAAGTCAAGGATCGACTGCACCAGCGTGCATGGTCGCTCTCCGGCGGCCAGCAGCAGCGACTCTGCATCGCGCGCGCGCTCGCCAACCGTCCGGACGTGCTGCTGCTCGACGAGCCGACCAGCGCGCTTGATCCGCAGGGCACCCAGCGTATTGAAGAACTGCTGTACGATCTTCAGCAGGACCTGACCATCATCATCGTGACCCACAACCTGCATCAGGCAGCGCGCGTGTCGCGACGCACCGCGTTGCTGGTGGACGGCGTCCTTGTCGAGGACGCGGCTACCGATCGTTTGTTCACGCGCCCGTCCGATTCTCGGACCGAAGCGTTCATCACGGGGAGGTTCGGCTGATGCGTAGTGTCCCCGCCGGCTATCGGCACTTTCACGACGACCTCGCGCTCCTCAAGCAGCGGCTGCTCGACATGTCCGAACGCGCCGAGTCCTTGGTGGCGCTCTCGGTTGAAGCACTGCTCGAGCGCGACCGCGAGAAGGCGATCGCGGTGATCGAGGCCGACGAGGAGCTCGACCGGCTCGAGGTCGAGGCCGAGAATCAGGCCATCGCGATGCTGGCCCTGCAGCAACCGATGGCCCGTGATCTTCGCTTCCTGATCGGCGCCATCAAGGTCTCGAGCGACCTCGAGCGTGTCGGCGATCACGCCGTAAACATCGCGCAATGTGCGGTGCGGTTGGTCGATCAGCGCACCCCAGTGCCGGCGGTCCCCGCCTTGGCGGACATGGCGCGCCGGGCGCGCGCCATGCTGAGCGACGCCCTCGACGCCTTCATCCGCGGCGACGGCGCCCTGGGTCGTGCCGTGGGTAAGGCGGATGACGATGTCGACGCCAAGCATGAGAGCATCTTTCGCGCACTCTTGGCCGACATGATGGGCGACCCGCAGGCCATCGCCCCATCGCTCGAACTATTGCTGGTTAGCCGAAACCTGGAGCGGGTCGCCGACCTCGCCACCAACATCGGGGAAGACGCCGTGTATCTTGCGGAGGGGAAGCAGATTCGTCATCGGTTCGACGAGGACGCCCCATCGCCTTCTTCCAGCGACGCCACATGACGGCACCAATCACGACCGCATCAACCGACATCCGCATCGCCGCGATCGACATCGGCTCCAACTCGGTCCGCCAGATCGTCGCGGACGTCTCCGCCACCGGGCAGATCCGCGTGGTGGATGAGATGAAGGCGATGCCGCGGCTGGGCGAGGGACTCGAGGCCACCGGCTCGCTGTCGCTGATCGCCATCGATGCGGCCGTGACGGCGGTCCAGCGCATGGTGACGCTGGCTGGCCAGCTGGGTGCCGCCCGTCTCGAGATTGTGGCCACCAGCGCCGTGCGTGATGCCGCCAACGGCGCTGATTTCACCGGACAGGTGGAAGCACTCACCGGCCGCCGCGTACGCATCCTGAGCGGCGAGGAGGAAGCCCTGCTCTGCTTCCGCAGCGCACTGGCGCACTTCGAGCTCGGGGCCGGCCGTACGGTCGTGATGGACATCGGCGGCGGCTCGCTCGAGCTGGTGCTGGCCAAAGACGGCCTCATCGAGCGCGTGGCGTCCCTGCCCTTCGGGGCGGTGCGCCTCACCGAGCGCTTCCTCACCCCCAAGGTCACCCCGCGCCGCGTGCGCGCCCTGCGCGAGCATGTACGAGACGGCCTGCGGCGCGCGGTGCCGGTGAAAGACTGGCGCGGCGCGCAGGTGATCGGCTCCGGGGGCACGTTCACGAACCTGGCCGGCATCGTGCTCTCGCGGCAGCATGTGACCGCGCGATCGCCGCACGGCACGCGGGTAACGCGCGTGGAGTTGGAGCACGTGCTCGACTGGCTGCAGCGGCTCGAGTCGCACGAACGTGCGCATGTGCCGGGGCTCAATCCGGCGCGTGCGGACATCATTGTGGCCGGCCTCGCCGTCGCCGCCGAAGTGCTGTCGCGCTTCGACCCGCGCGATCTGCTGGCCTCCGCCTATGGCATTCGCGAAGGACTGCTGCTGGAAGCGGCTCGTGTGACACCGACGGTTGCCGACCCCGGCATGGCCCGCGAGCGCTCCGTGCGCGAGTTCGCTGAGCGGTGTCACTACGAGGAGCCGCACGCGCGCCAGGTACAGACGCTGTCACTGCAGCTGTTCGACGCGCTCGCCTCGCGCATGCAACTCGATGCGCGCGACCGCCAGTTACTCTCTGATGCGGCGCTCCTGCATGATGTGGGCTATCACATCAACTACGAAAAGCACCACAAGCATTCGTTTCATCTCATCTCGCACGCCGAACTCCTCGGGATGACGCCGGCCCAGCAGGTCGTAGTCGCGCATGTGGCCCGCTACCATCGCGGCGCGCCGCCCAAGACCAAGCACCGCGGTTTCGCGCAGCTCGACCGTGCGTCGCGGGAACGCGTCGTAAAGCTGGCCGCACTGCTGCGCTTCGCCGACGGGATGGACCGCGGCCACGTGGCTGCGGTGGGCGCGCTCCGTGTGAAGCTGGCCAACGATGCGGTGCGCGTGAGCGTCGTCGAGGCCGAAGGTGCCACCAACGTCCGCCTTGAGTGCTGGGGCGCCAGCCGCAAGCGACACTTACTCGAGGAAGTCCTCGGCCGACCGATCATCGTGGTGGCGCCCGACGGCACCGAGATCACCGCGGACGACGACGGCGACGGCGAGTAGGCGCGCCGCGTTGGCACGCCACCTCGGCGTGCCGACGCGTCAGTCCGCGCCGATGCCGTCCGGCGACTTCGCCCGCGTCCGCTTCGCGGCCGACTTGGCCGGCGCCTTCGCCGTCGGCTCCACCCCACCCCACGGATCGCGCATCATCGTCGCGTGCGTCGACCGTTCCGGGGCGCCGTGCGATGCGCCAACCGGTGTTCGCCGGCGATACGTGCCGTCCGCCCCGAGCTCCCACGCCTGCCGGTTGTCGGCCAGACACGTTTCCAGCACCCGTTGCAGACGGCCGTGCCACGCCACGTCGTCAATCGGCGCCATCGCTTCCACGCGGCGGTCGAAGTTGCGCGGCATCCAGTCGGCCGATCCGATGTAGTACTCGGGATTACCGCCGTTCGCGAAGTACGCGATGCGCGAGTGCTCGAGAAAGCGTCCGATGATACTGACCACGCGAATGCGGTCGCTCACACCGCGGAGCCCTGGCAGCAGACAGCAAATCCCGCGCACGATCAGGTCGATCTCCACGCCCGCTTGCGACGCACGGTAGAGCGCGACGATCACTTCCGGATCAACCAGCGCGTTCATCTTGGCAATGATGCGTCCACCGCGACCAGCCTTCGCGTGCGCCGACTCCCGTTCAATCAGTTCCAACGTCCGCGAACGGAGATTCGCCGGCGCCATGATCAGCCGTCGGTAAAACTTCTGCCGCGACACGCCGGTGAGCGAGTTGAACAGGTCACTCGAATCGGCGCCGATCTGCGGATTGCAGGTGAACAGGCCGACATCGGTGTACAGACGCGCCGTCTTCGAGTTGTAGTTGCCCGTGCTCACATGGACGTAACGCCGGATGCCGTCATTGTCGCGTCGCACCACCAACACCGTCTTCGCGTGCGTTTTGAGCCCCGGCAATCCATACGCCACGTGAATGCCGTAACTCTCCATCGTACGCGCGAAGGTGATGTTGTTCTGCTCATCGAACCGCGCCTGCAGCTCGATGATGACCGCCACCTGCTTGCCCGCCTCGGCAGCCTCGGTGAGCGCGCGCACGATCGCCGTGTCACCTGAGGTGCGATACAACGTGAGCTTGATCGCGAGCACCTGGGGATCACCGGAGGCCGCCTCGAGGAACGCTTCCACCGACGAACTGAAGGACTCGTACGGGTGATGCACGAGGACATCGCGCTCACGGATCACGTCGAAGATGTTGCGGCCATCGCGGAACGGCGCCGGCACCACCGGCGTGTACGGCGCGTCGCGCAACTCGGCGACCTCGAGGCCCGCGATCTGCAATAGATCACCCAACTCGAGCAGGTCATCGCGATCGTGTACGTCGCGCTCGCTCAGCGGGGCAACGAGCTGCGTCTCACTCTCACTCAATTCCTCGATCAACAGCTGTCGCATCGACTGCGGCATGTCGCGCTGCACTTCCAGGCGCACCACCTCCCCGAATCGACGCTGAAATACCTGCTGCTCGATCGTTTCCAGCAAATCGTCCGGCTGATCGATCTGGCCGAGGTCGAGATCGGAGTAGCGCGTGATGCGGAACGTGAACCACCGCTTCACAGCCATACCCGGGAACAGCGTGCCCAGGTGCTCGCCAATCACTTCCTCGAGCGGCACGAAGCAATGCTCGCCGCCACGCTCGAGCGGCACCCAGCGCGGCAGGGAACGCGGCACTTTGACGCGCGCGAAATGCTCCTTGCCACTGTCCGGATCGCCGATCGCCACCGCCAGCGAAAGCGACAAGTTCGAGATGTACGGGAACGGATGACCGGGGTCCACCGCCAAGGGCGTGAGCACCGGGAAGACCTGCGACTCGAAATAGGCGTGCACGCGATCGCGCTCGACATCGTCGAGTGACGCCATCGGTACCAGCTTGATGCCCTTCTCCTCGAGCGCGGGCAACAACACGGAGTGCAGCGCATGGTGCCGACGCTGCAGCAGTTCGTGTACCCGCGTGCGGATGGCCTCGAGCTGCTCGGGCGGCGCCAGCGGGTCGGGGGGATACTGGGGCGCCCCCGACGTGACTTTGCGCCGCAGGCCCGCCACGCGGACCATGTAGAACTCGTCCAGGTTCGTGCTGAAGATCGCGAGAAACTTCAGCCGCTCCAGCAACGGCACACGCGCATCCAGCGCTTCTTCGAGGACGCGCGCATTGAAGTCGAGCCAACTCAGCTCGCGATTCAGATACGGCAACGACAAAGCGGTCGATGACGGAATGGCGGCGGTCCGGCGCGGGGGGCCGCGCCGAACGGGAGGCAAGTCAGATTGGATTGAACGCAGCCAGCAGCTTGTACGCGAGCGCCGCCATGGCGGCCGCGGCAGGAATAGTGATCACCCACGCCCAGACGATCTTGCTGGCCAGGCCCCAACGGACCGCCGAGAGACGGTTCGTGGCCCCCACACCGACGATGGCTCCCGTAATCGTATGCGTGGTACTGACCGGGATACCAAAGCGGGACGCCGACAGGATGACCAGCGCGCCGGCGGTCTCCGCGCAGAAGCCGCCGACGGGTCGCAGCTTCGTGATGCGCGTCCCCATCGTGTGCACGATGCGCCAGCCGCCGAACAACGTGCCCAGCGAGATCATCGCATAGGCACCGAGCTCGACCCAGACCGGGATCGAGTCCAGTGACGTCACGTACATATGGCGCAACAGCCCCGTCTCACCCGCAAACGACGCCTGCGTGGCGACCAACAAGCCGACAATGATACCCATGGTCTTCTGCGCGTCATTGCCGCCGTGCGCCAAGGAGAGCAAGGCCGAGCTGGTGAGCTGCGCCACGCGGAAGAACTTGTCGGCCTTCGAGCTCGTCACCTTCCGGAAGAGGTTGAACACGAGCACCATCAGGATGAACCCCATCAACATCCCGATGGACGGCGACAGTACGATCGCCGAGAGCGTCTCGATCCACTTCTTGCCCCAGAGGAGCGCCGAAAATCCGACCTTCGACACCGCCGCACCGGCGTAGCCACCGATCAGCGCGTGCGAGGAGCTGGAAGGAATGCCAAACCACCACGTAATCAGATTCCACGTGATCGCCCCCAGCAACCCCCCAAGAATCACGTTGGCATCGACCACGTTCAGGTCGATAAACCCGGCGGCGACGGATTTGGCCACGGCCGTCCCCACAAAAAACAGCGCCGAGAAGTTGAACACCGCCGCCCAGATCACCGCCGCCAACGGGCTCAGCACTCTCGTCCCGACGATCGTCGCGATCGAATTGGCCGAATCGTGAAATCCGTTGATGAAATCGAACGCCAGTGCGACGAGAACGATAAAGATGACGAAGTTGACCACAGATCCGTCAGCTGTTTTTGAGCGCGATGCTTTCGAGCACGTTCGACACATCCTCGCACTCGTCGATCGCCTCTTCCAGCGCGTCGAAGATTTCCTTCCACTTCAACACTTCGATGGCCGGCTCGTCATGCTCGAACAACGCACCGACCGACTGGGCGTAGAGCACGTCGCCCTCTTCCTCGAGTTGTTTGATCTTGCGTCCGTGCTCGAGCATTTTCACGCGCTTGGTCACATCACTGACCGACGCGAGAATCTCCGCGCTCGCCCGCACCAGCACGTCCGCCATTTCCACGCCGCCGCTGCGCGGGGCCTTCACGCGGAACATCACCACGCGTCGCGCGGCGCCGTTGATCAGATCGATCACGTTGTCGAGACGCGTCGCCAGCACATGAATGTCTTCGCGATCGAGCGGGGTCACAAAGCTCGTATCGATACGCTGGTTGATCAGATGCACGATGGCATCACCATCCGTCTCGACCTTCTTGATCTCGACGGCGATGCGCGCGGCATCGGCCGGATTCTCCAAGAGGGTACGCAACAGGGTCGAAGCGCTACCCATGTACACGGCAAGCTGCCGGAAATGATCGAAAAACGTTTCGTCTTTTGAAAAGAGCTTCACGGCTCGGGCTGTCTGAGAGAGGTTCACGTGCGCTCGGGGCGACCGTGCGTACGGTAACGATTGCGTCACCGCTGCCGGAACGCCACGTGCAACGTCCATCGTTACACGAAGTTGACGCACTGCGCCGGAACCGAACAGTTCACCGCCAAACGACTTTCGGCGCGCCAGCTTGGGGTTCTCGAACCCGCGTGCGAGCCGCGTGCCATGAGCGCGCCCACCACGAAGCCAACGCGCGCCAAATTGGCAGACTGCCGCCAAGACAGCTCCCCAGCCGCCGCGTACCGCCAGAATTGCGCCGGTCCGGCAGACGCACCGCGGCCCATCCCTTGCCCTCTCTGTTCACAGCAGTGAAGCAGGTCGCACATGGACACGATGAAGTCCCTACAGACGGCAACTCCTCAACGAGACCTCAATGGCTGAAAAAGTTATCGGCATCGATCTGGGAACCACCAACTCGGTGGTCTCCGTGCTGGAAGGTGGCGATCCCGTGGTCATCCCGAACGCCGAAGGCGGACGGACCACCCCGTCGGTCGTCGGATTTACCAAGGACGGCGAGCGCCTGGTTGGCCAGATCGCCAAGCGTCAGGCCGTGACCAACCCGCAGAACACGATCTTCTCGATCAAGCGCTTCATGGGTCAGCGCACCTCCGAAGCCCAGGCCGAGCAGTCGCGCGTCCCCTACAAGATCGTGGCCGGCCCGAATGACGTGGCCTCGGTCGAAGTCGGCGGCAAGCGCTACACCCCCCCCGAAATCTCGGCCATGGTCCTGCAGAAGATGAAGCAGACCGCCGAAGACTACCTCGGCCACAGCGTCACCAAGGCCGTGATTACGGTGCCCGCGTACTTCAACGACGCGCAGCGCCAGGCCACCAAGGACGCCGGCAAGATCGCGGGCCTCGACGTGCTCCGCATCATCAACGAGCCCACGGCCGCCGCCCTCGCCTATGGTCTCGACAAGAACAAGAAGACCGACGAAAAGGTCGCGGTATTCGACCTCGGCGGCGGTACGTACGACATCTCCGTCCTCGAACTGTACGACGTCGACGGCACGCGCCAGTTCGAAGTGAAGTCCACCAACGGTGATACCCACCTCGGCGGCGACGACTTCGACCAGCGCGTCATGGATTGGCTGGTGGCCGAGTTCAAGCGCGATCAGGCGATCGACTTGAGCAAGGATCCGATGGCGATCCAGCGTCTCAAGGAAGCGGCCGAAAAGGCGAAGATGGAACTGTCGAGCGCGAACAGCACCGACATCAACCTGCCCTTTATCACCGCCGACCAGTCGGGCCCGAAGCACCTGAACTACTCGCTGACGCGCGCCAAGTTCGAGCAGCTCGTGGACGATCTGATTCAGCGCACCCTCGAGCCCATGAAAAAGGCGCTCAAGGATGCCGGCATGCAGCCAAGCGAAGTCGACGAGATCATCCTCGTCGGTGGCTCCACCCGCATTCCGAAGATCCAGCAGGTCGTGAAGGAGTTCTTCGGTAAGGAGCCGAACAAGGGCGTCAACCCGGACGAAGTCGTGGCCGTCGGTGCCGCCATTCAGGGCGCGGTGCTCACCGGCGAGCAGAAGGACGTGCTGCTGCTCGACGTGACGCCGCTCTCGCTCGGCATCGAAACGCTCGGTGGCGTGATGACGGTGCTGATCCCGCGCAACACGACCATCCCCACGAAGAAGGCGGAGACGTTCTCCACCGCCGACGACAACCAGACGACGGTCGAAATTCACGTGCTGCAGGGCGAGCGCGAACTGGCCGTGTACAACCGCACCATCGGCAAGTTCCAGCTCACGGGCATCCCGCCCGCTCCGCGCGGCATGCCCCAGGTCGAGGTCACGTTCGACATCGATGCCAACGGCATCCTGCATGTGACGGCGCGCGACAAGGCGTCGGGCAAGGAAACCAAGATCCGCATCGAAGCGTCCAGTGGCCTGTCCGATGGCGACATCGACAAGATGGTCAAGGATGCCGAGAAGAACGCGGGTGAAGACAAGCAGCGTCGCGAAGAAATCGAGACGCGCAATCGCCTCGACTCGCAGACGTACGAAGTCGAAAAGAACGTCAAGGAGTGGGGCGAGAAGGTGCCGGCCGCCCTCAAGGAACGGATCGACGCCTCGATCGAGCGGTCGCGGAAAGCACTCCGCGGTGACGACATGGCGGAGATCCGGGCCGCGCAGGAAGAGTTGACGAAGGCCTACAGCGAAGCGGGGCAGGCCTTCTATCAGCAGCAGTCGGCCGAGGGCGCAGCGCCGGAAGCCGGTGCAGCGCCGGGCGGTGAGCCGGAAGCAGGCGGCGCCAAGGCCGACGACGTGGTCGAAGCCGACTACGAGATCGTCGACGACACCAAGAAGTAAGCGCGTCCTGATCGTTGCTTGAAACACCGGACCTCCGCGGAAACTGAACGCGGGGGTCCGGTGTCTTATCGTACCGTAGGGTTTAGGTCCGCTTCACTCAGCACCCCAGATCGTACCGCATTCACCGGGTTTAGACACATGGCATCTCGTTTCTCCCGATTCCGCTTCGCCGCTGCCGCGGCCGTGAGCTTTTCTGCCGGCGTCCTCTTCGCGTCCGGCATGGACTGGACGAAGATCAGCTGGGCGCAGGGCGGCACGACGTCGCGCTCGGCCTCCGTACGTGGCCCGATGGCCCCCGAAGGCGGCTCCTTCGCCGATATCGCCGAACGCGTGACCCCAGGCGTGGTGGCCGTGAACACCACTCGCACGGCCCGCCAGCGGCCGCAGGTTCGCGGTCGCACGCCGCAGGGCATGGAAGACTTCCTCGAGCAGTTCGGACCGCAGCAGCCACGGCAGCAGCGCGGCGAAGGCTCTGGCTTCATCGTGACGCAGGATGGCTACATCGTCACGAACAATCACGTGGTGGCCGACGCCGATCAGGTGTCGATCACGCTCAGCGATGGCCGCACCTTCAAGGCCAAGATCATCGGTACCGACTCGACCACCGACGTGGCTGTCGTCAAGATCGACGCCAAGGGGCTCCCCACCCTGGCCATCGGCAACGATGAAACCACGCGCATCGGTGACTGGGTACTCGCCGTCGGCAATCCGTTGGGTCTCGACTTCACCGTGACCGCCGGCATCATCTCGGCCAAGGGACGCGGCTCGGAAATCCAGTTGCCGAACGCCGGCAACTTCACGATCTCCGACTTCATCCAAACCGATGCCGCGATCAACCCGGGTAACTCCGGCGGCCCGCTCATCAACCTGCGCGGCGAAGTGATTGGCCTGAACAGCGCAATCGCCAGCCAGACAGGCTTCTACTCGGGGTACGGCTTCGCCATTCCCATTACACTGGTCAAAGCCGTCACCGATGACCTGATCAAGGAAGGACGCGTACGCCTGCCCGTGATGGGGGTGTCCGTGGGCCGGATCGACCCGGAAGATGCCGGCATCAACGGCCTGGCCCGCGTGGCGGGCGTGAAGGTGGCGGGCTTCAACCCGGCCGATGGCGGCCCCGCGAAGGCGGCCGGCATCGAAGTGGGTGACATCATTGTCACGGTCGACGGCAAGCCGGTGGATCGCGTAAGCTCGCTGCAGCGCGTCGTGCGTTCGCGCCGCGTGGGCGATCTGGTGCCGGTCGAAGTGATGCGCTTCGGCACCAAGAAGAGCTTCAAGGTGAAGCTGGTGGAAGCCGACGCGATCAGCCGCGTGTCGGCGCTACCGGAAGCGGAGGCCAAGGCGGTGCCTGCCGCCGGCAAGCTTGGCATCACGGTGGAACCCGTGCCGGCGGATGTAGCCGAGCGCATGAAGCTCGCTGGGCGCGGCGTGCGCGTATCGGACGTGGCCGAGGACGGCCCGGCGCGCGACAAGCTCGCCCCCGGTAGCGACATCGTACTCGAAGTGCTGTATCCCACGCCGCGTCGTGCCGTGAAGTCGGTAAACGACTTGCAGGGGGTGCTCTCCGGCCTGAAGGACGGCGACTACGTGAGCCTGCTGGTGCGCAACATGGACCCACGCGTGGGCGAGCGGGTGGTGAATATCCGCGTGGGCGGCTGATCGCCGCCACGGCCGGATAGTGGGAGGCGAGAAACGGGCGGCGTCGCAGAGGCGATGCCGCCCGTTGTCGTTGCGGGGTACCGATTATGTTGTGGGAGCAGTTTGCGGACGTGGCGAAATTGGTAGACGCACCAGCCTTAGGAGCTGGCGGGGCGACCCATCCCGGTTCGAGTCCGGGCGTTCGCATTGTGTACGTAGGCGTGTAGGTGGTGCGCGGGTCGTCGCGCGGTGGGTATGGTGTTTAGCGACCGTCGCGCGGACGCGTATCTTTCCGCTGCCTGCCATTCGGTGCCCGCTCTCCCCAGCCCGGCGACTCGACTATGCCCGTGTACGTCTACGAAACCATTCCGCAGTCCGACGCCGACCTGCCGCTCACGTTCGAGCTACGGCAGTCCATGTCGGAGCCGTGCCTCACGGCGCACCCGGACACCGGCGCGCCCGTGCGCCGCGTGCTCTCGGGTGGTCTCGCCACGTTCACCGGCACGGGCGCGGCCCCGATGCGGGGTGGTGGTGGCTGCGGGTCCGGCTGCGGTTGCGCCTCCTGAACGGCCGATGATCACCGGCGCCGTCGCCATCGAGCAGTGGGAGCTGATCGAGCCCTTTGAAATCGCGCGTGGCGTGATGACTGCCATTCCGCTGGTCACGCTCACGCTCGCGGATAGCGCGGGCCACGTGGGCCGCGCCGAAGCGGCCGGCGTGGACTACGACGGAGAAACGCCGGACATGCTGCAGGCGCAGATCGAGTCCGCGCTGCCGCTGGTCATCGCCGCCGCACCGGGGGACGTGGTGAACGACGCCACGCTGCAGGCCGTGCAGGAGTTGCTCCCCTCTGGTGGCGCACGCAATGCCATCGACTGCGCCCTCTGGGATCTTCGCGCCAAGCAGTCGGGCACTCCCGCCTGGCAGTACGCGGCGCTTCCTCCGCTGCGGCCCCTCACCACGGTCTTCACACTCGGACTCGGTACCGAATCCGATACGCGTCGCAAAGCGCGGGCAGCGCGCCAGTATCCGCTCCTGAAACTCAAGTGCGACGCCGACCGCCACGTGGATGTTGTGCGATGGGTGCGCGAAGAACATCCCACGGCGCGCATTGCCGTCGATGCGAATCAGTCATGGACCCGCGACCTGCTCGAGCGCGTGCTGCCGCCACTCGCCGCGCTCGGCGTCGAGATGATTGAGCAGCCGGTGAAGCGCTTCGAAGATGCGCAGCTCGACGGACTCCGTGCCGCCCTGCCCTTGGCCGCCGACGAATCGTGCGTGGACCGTGAATCACTGGCCGGGCTGTTCGGACGCTATCAGTTCATCAACATTAAGCTCGACAAATGCGGTGGCCTGACCGAAGCGCTGGTGATGTCGAATGCAGCACTCGCGCACGGACTCCAGCTGATGGTCGGCAACATGTGCGGCACGTCGCTAGGCATGGCGCCGGGCTTTCTGGTTGGTCAACGGTGCGGCTACGTGGATCTCGACGGGCCGTTGTTGCAATCGCGCGATCGCGATCACGCCATCGTGTTCAGCGACGGCGTCATGCAGCCGCCGTCGCCGGCACTCTGGGGCTGAGGCCACGCCACTGAGGCCACGCCACTGAGGCCACGCCGGCGACTAAGGCGCTCGATCGGCGAAGCGCGCAAGCCGGAACAGGCCAATATCGTGCGGCGTGCGCCCATGCTGCACGAGATCGGCGCAGATCTCGCCGATCACACTCGACATCTTGAACCCGTGCCCTGAGCAGGGCGACACCAAGAGCACTTCCGGCGCATCCGGCGAGCGATCGATGATGAAGTGCTCGTCGGGCGTATTGGTGAACATGCAGGCAGCCGACGACCGCAGCGCCCCGTTGGCCGCGGGGAAATAGCGGGATACCGCCTCCCGAAGCGCCGCTTCATCTCGCGGATGACAGGCGCGATCGATGGTATCGGGATGCACGTGCTCGTGGAGATGGTGATACCGGCCGATCTTGAAGCCCGGCACGCCGTACTCCGGGAATCCATAATACGTGCCTTCGTCGGCCTCGAGCACGAACACCGGAAACGCCCCCGGCGCGAACGATGCACGGTCGGCGACCTCGAACCAGCCAAGCACCTGACGTTCGGGCGAGAGCAGCGGGCGGAGCGAGGGAGCGAGATCGCTCATCCACGGGCCCGCCGTCACCACGAGCTGGCCGGCCTCGTACTCGCCGCGATCGGTGCGCACCTGCACGCGTCCGCCGCCGGCCGTGTAGCCGAGCACGCGCTCACCCGTGCGAATGTCCGCGCCCATCGACCGGGCGCGATGGGCATACGCCTGAATGCAGCGCTCGGGCGTGAGAAACCCGGCGTCGGGCTGGTACACCGCCATCGCGTTCGCCGCGGGGCGCCATCCCGGAAAGCGCGCCGCCAAGGCCGTCGCATCGAGCACCTCGTGCGGCAGGCCATGCTCCCGGCAGCTGTGCAGCGACCCCTCGAACACCAGGCTTCCCGCCGTGCCCACGTCGAGCCCGCCAGTGACATGCAGGAGCGGCTCGTCGAGTCCCTCTTGCAGCTCACGCCATAGGGCGAACGCTCGGCGCAGCAACGGCACGTAGGACGGATCCTCGAAATAGGCGAGGCGGATGATGCGCGTGAGCCCGTGCGACGAGCCGAACCCATGCCCGAGTTCGTGCTGCTCGAGGGCCAGCACCCGAAGGCCGCGTGCCGCGAGGTGGGCGGTGGCGGCGCTCCCCATCCCGCCCACACCGGCGACGATCACATCGTACTCCTGTGTCACTGGATCGACCTCACTTCGATGAAAGTTGTCACATGCCCACGCGTCCCGTCCCGATACATCGAACAAAACGCTAGGAATATCGGTCTAAGCCACCCCTTTTTGTGCCCAAACACCGATTTCATCCCCGGGAGCGTTGGCAAATCCCTCAACCCTGAGACAGCTTACAGCGGTCACGTTACCTATCTGTGACAACGGCGCCTGCCCTCTGGCGCCGCTCATCCATTTTCCAGAAGGAGTTGTGATGTTTCACCAAGCGATCATTCGTCGCTTGGCGGTCATCGCCGCCGTCCTGCTGGTCGCCCTCCCGTCGCGTGCGCTGTTGGCGCAGACCGGAACGATCAGCGGCAAGGTGACAGATGCCGCCACCGCGCTTCCCGTAGCCGACGCTCGCGTCGTGATCGCGGGAACCACGTTCGAGGCGCAGACGAACAAGGACGGCGACTACCGCCTCACCAACGTGAAGCCCGGCCGTACGGGCGTGTCCGTGTTTCGCCTTGGCTACAAGGCGTCGCGCGACAGCGTGATGGTGGTGGCAGGGCAGACCGCCACGTTGAACATCAAGATGGCGCAGTCCGTCATCAACCTGTCTGAAGTTGTCGTAACGGGTACCGCCGGTAACCAGGAGCGCAAGGCGCAGGCCGCGCTCGTGGCCTCGGTGAAGGCCGCCGACATCATCAAGGACGCGCCGATCACCAGCGTCGCCAACCTGCTGCAGTCGCGCGTGCCGGGTGTGGCACTCAGCTCGCAGTCGGGTACGGCGGGTACGGCCACGCAGATCCGCATCCGCGGCGCGTCGTCGATCAGCCTGTCCAACCAGCCGCTGCTCTTCATCGATGGCGTTCGTATCAACGAAGGGACCATCGGTTCCGGCCAGAGCGGTCAGAGTTTCGATCGCATGAACGACATCAATCCCGAAGAAATCGAGAGCATCGAAGTGGTGAAGGGTCCGGCCGCCGCCACGCTGTATGGCGCCGACGCCTCGGCGGGCGTGATCCAGATCATCACCAAGAAGGGCCGCGCGGGCTCGTCGAGCTTTCAGCAGAACCTTCGCCTCGAAGTGGGCTCCTCGGAGCTGGCCAACTACACGCCGCCCGACAACTACGGCGCGTGCACGGCGTCGCTCATCTTGTCCACGAGCGTCAACCCGCTGTGCCGTGGCAAGAATGTCGGCGATCTCGTCAGCGACAATCCCCTCGCGCGCGTGAACGCGTTCCAGAAGGGCGAAACCCGCGTGGTGAACTGGAGCGCCCGTGGCGGCGGCCAGAACTACGGCTATAACCTGTCGTACGGTTCCGACAACACGTCGGGGACGCTGCCGAACAATACGTACAATCGCTACAACGTGCGTACGAACGTGAACTACGTCGCCAACTCGAAGTTGAACGTCGACGTTGGCCTCGGACTCACGCAGAGCAAGATCGACCTGCCCGACAACGACAACAACATCTTCGGCTGGCTCGGTGGCGGTCTGCTCGGCAGCCCGCTCACCCGTAGCGACGCCGCCAACGCCCCGCTCACGCAGGACGGTTGGTACAGCGGCCGCCACTACAACGCCATCAACTCGATCGAGCGCAGCCTGCTCACGAAGCGCGTGACGACGTCGGTCACGGCGAACTACACGCCGACCGCGTGGTTCACCAACCGCTTCACGGGCGGTATGGACTACGCCAGCGACGATCAGCGCAGCTTCTTCCCGAAGAACGACAGCCTCTGGTACGGCGGCCTGACCGACGGTGGCAGCAACGCCTCGACGTCGCGCAGCGCCGAACGCTACACGTTCGACTACCTCGGCAACATGAAGAAGGGCTGGGGCGCGGACTGGGAAAGCAATCTCTCGTTCGGCCTGCAGGTGATTTCGTCGCGAAACACCGTGCTTGGCGCCACCGGCATCGGCTTCGTGACCAACACGAACAACTCGGTGGGATCGGCGGCCACGACCACCGGCAGCGGTGGCTTCACCGAACAGCGTCAGTTCGGCTACCTCAGCCAGTTGCAGATCGGCAACCAGAACAAGCGCTTCCTGCAGGTTGGCGTCCGTATCGACAAGAACTCGTCGTTCGGTGCAGCCGCTCCGGCGTTCGTGCTGCCCAAGATCGGTGGTAGCTGGGCGATCTCGGAAGAAGACTTCTTCAGCCCGCTCTCCGGCATTGTCAACACGCTGCGCTTGCGCGCCGCGTACGGCACCACGGGTCGCTCGCCGAACCCGGGCGACGCCCTCAACACGCTGGTGGCGTCTCCGTTCAACATCGCCGGCAGCACCGCCGCCGGCGCCATCCCGGGCAACCCGGGTAACGGTGATCTGAAGCCGGAGCGTGGTACTGAATTCGAAGCGGGGCTTGACGCCGGCTTCTTCAACAACCGCCTGTCGGCCGAGTTCACGTACTTCAAGAAGACCACGAAGGACTTGATCATCGCCAAGCCGGTTCCGCCGTCGCTCGGCTACTCGTCGAACCCGCTGGCGAACATCGGCTCCGTGTTGAATAGCGGCCTCGAGCTCGCCATCAACTACAGTGCGATCAACACGGCGAACGTGCGCTGGGACATCCGCGCCGGTGCCAACACGTTGCACAACGAACTCACGAGCCTCGGCACGGTACTGCCGTTCGCGCTTGGTGGCGTTGGCCGTACCATCGTTGGTCAGCAGCTCGGCGTGCCGGTCTCCAAGCGCATCGAGAACATCAACACCTCCACGAACGTGGTCACGGTGAGCGATACGCTGGCGCCGATGGGCAACCTGTTCCCGACGCTCGAGTGGAACCTCAGCAACACCGTCACGCTGTTCAAGAATCTCCGCGTGAGTGCGTTGCTCGATGCCAAGCGCGACTTCGTGATCATGAACAACACGGCGTTCTTCCGTGAAACGCAGCTGGTGCGTTCCAACCTGCGCCTCGACCCGACCGTGCTGTCGGCCACCGAGCGCCTGCGTCGCTACGGCAACCCGACCTCGGGTCAGCCGGCGTTCGTCACGAACAAGGGCAACGCCGCGACCGTCAACGACGTGCGCGACGCCTACCTCGAGCGTGGCGACTTCGTGAAGCTGCGCGAACTGTCCGCCACCTACACGCTGCCGAACACGTTGGCCAAGCGCATGGGCGGCATTGTCGACGGTGCGTCGATCACGTTCGCCATGCAGAACCTCAAGATCTGGTCGGACTACTCCGGACCCGATCCCGAAGTGAACGCCCAGACCGGCGCGTTTTCACGCGAAGACTTCCTGACGCTGCCGAATCCGCGGAAGGCCGTGCTTCGCTTCAACTTCACCTTCTAACCGCGAAATGATCATGAAGAAGATCCAACGCGCGGTTACGCGCACCTTGGCAGGCACCACGCTGGTCCTGGGCGCAGCCGCCTGTTCCGACCAATTCCTGCAGGTTACCAACCCGAACGTCATCGACGCCGCCACGGTCGATCCGACGTCGGCGGGTGCCACGCTCGCCGCGTCCGCACAGCAGAATTTTGCCACGGCGCTCGGCTGGCTCTCGATGTACAGCGGATATTTCACGAACGAAGTCAACGTGTCGGACACCTTCCCGACGCGTAACGAGTTCGGCTTCCGCACCGTCTCCGATCTGAACGGCTCGTTGAATTCGGATGTCTGGGCACCGATCTCCTTGGCGACGGCCTCGGCGAAGACGGTCCTCGACCTCACGCTGCCGAACCCGACCACCAACATCAGCCTCGCGCGCGCCGCCACGTTCCGCGGCTTCTCGATCCTGATGATGGCCACGGACTTCTGCACCGGCTCGCTGTCGTCGGGCCCGGAACTGACCACCGCGCAGCTGCTCGACTCGGCGACGTTCTGGTTCACGCGTGGCAGCGACGTCGGTAAGGCCAACGGGACGGCCGACGGTCTCGCGCTGTCCAACGCGGCGCTCGTCGGCCGCGCGCGTGCCAAGCTCCAGAAGGGTGACAACGCAGGGGCGGCGGCCGATGCGGCGCTGGTTCCGGCGGGCTTCGAGTACAACATGCGCTACACAGACGATGCCAACAGCCGCACGCGTCTGTCGAACCGCCTGTACCAGTTCAGCTTCGACCGCGGCGCCATCAGCGTTGCGCCGTGGTATCGTCAGACCGATCCGCGCGTTCCGTTCCGGGCGCCGGGGTCGGGCACCGCGGTCGGCCAGGACGCCGTCCCGGGCGGGTTCTTCCAGCAGGCGAAGTTCACGGGCTATGCCTCGAGCATCCGCCTCGCCTCGAAGCTCGAAGCGGACTATATCGCCGCCGAAGCCTCGGCCAACACGGCCACGCAGCTCACGCTGATCAACGCGCGTCGTACGGCCAACAACCAGGCGGCCTACGCGGGCGCCATGGATGCGGCCAGCGTGAAGACCGAGCTGTTCAACCAGCGTGCCCTCGAGTTCTACCTCGAAGGCAAGCGTCTCGCCGACTTCCGTCGCTCGCCGGCGTCGACCGCGACGACGGTGACGGCCACCGGCCAGCCGTACTTCAAGCCCGGCTACGCCAACACGGGCTCGCAGACGTGCTACCCGCTGCCGCGTACCGAGCGGGACAACAACCCGAACATGGCCGGCAAGTAAGCCTGCTCCATGTGGGATGGTAGGGAAAACGGGCGCCGGGGAATCCCTCGGCGCCCGTTTTGCCATTCCCCCAAAACCGTCAAGACTTCCTGACACTCATGCTGTAAATAATGGTTGACAGTCCAGTAAACCGACCGCAGCTTATCTTATGTCGATCCATCGGATCAACGACACTCGCACTGTGCCGGCGCGGACAGGAACCTGTCCTCGTTTTCTGCGTTCATACGGCGAGAGCGTTATGCTCCCGTTGTCCGACCCGCGGCCGAAGTCATCCCGCCTGACCACCGTTTCGATGAGTTTCCGTCCCGGCATGAGTCCTACAACGCAGCAGTTGCTGCTCACGGTAGCATGATCGTGAACGCGTCTCTGGACGACGCGTCCGAATGCGCCCGGATCACGATGGTCCACGCGCGCACCTTCTCGCTGGCGAGCAAGCTGCTCCCCGCGACGAAGCGCCGTGCGGCCTACGCGCTGTACGCGTTCTGTCGGATCGCTGACGACCTGGTCGATCAGGCGGACCACGACAATGTGGCCGAGTTGGCCATCCAGCTCGACGCCTACCGGAATCAGCTG
Source organism: Gemmatimonadota bacterium (assembly GCA_947461225.1). GTDB lineage: Bacteria > Gemmatimonadota > Gemmatimonadetes > Gemmatimonadales > Gemmatimonadaceae > Gemmatimonas. The sequence continues at coordinate 43,881 of CANHJV010000010.1, forward strand.
CAATCCGCCCTCGACGGGCGCCCAAGCGGGCCGATCTTCCGTGAGGTAGCGTGGGTCGCCCGCGAGTACGAGGTGTCCCCCGCCCCGCTCTTCGAGCTGCTCGATGGCGTGCGACGTGACCTCGAGGCGCACACCTATGGCACGTGGCTCGAGCTCGAGCAGTACTGCGAAGGCGTCGCGAGCTCCGTCGGCGAGATGTGCACGTACGTGTTTGGCGTCCCGACCGGCCCGACCATGCGCACCCAGGCCATCCAGTACGCCCGGACGCTCGGCACGGCGATGCAGCTCACCAACATCCTGCGCGATGTCGGCGAGGACGCCCAGCGAGGCCGCTGCTACTTGCCGGCGGAGGACATGGCCCGGTTCGGCTTGACGCCGCAGGACGTGCTGACGCGTGGCCCCGAATTGGCGCGCGACGCCGGGTGGGCGCCGCTTATGGCGTATGAAGTCAGCCGGGCTCGCGCCTTATATGCCGCGGCGCTGCCCGGGATCGCGTTACTCGACGTCGACGCCCAGCGCTGTGCGGCCGCCTGTGCGAACGGCTATGCCGGGATCTTGACGGCTATTGAAGCGCAAAATTACGACACCATTTCTACCCGCGCGCGTATTGGTCGCTTAGCGCGCGTGGGCATCCTCTGGAACGCCTGGCGATATCGCGCGCCGGCGCCTGATCTCTCCGCCTTGGGACACGGTCCGCGGATCGTGTGGGAACCCAATGCGGTGGCTTCAAATGCCGATTCCCTGATCCGACTGGCCTGAGGGGGCTCCACGTATGACTGCTTCGACCGACCTTCGGGATGCTCTGAAGGACGCCTCGCCGTCCACGCTGTTCAAGATCGCCGGGCTGACGCTCCTGGGCCACGCGTTTTTCAGCGCGTTCTCGGCGTTCGCGTTCGCGACCTTCCTGGTGCCGCCGTATCCGGAGTGGCTGCAGACCGCGCAGAACCAGAAGGTCATGGCCGTGGGGTTCGCCTACGGCGGGGCCACCACGGTCACGCTGGGTGCCATTGCGGGGCTCGCATTTCTCGCCCATTGCATCGGGAACCGGCTCGCCCTCCAAGTATTTTTCGTGTCGTTCGTTCTGGCCTTCATTTCCGAATACGCCGGCACGGTCACCGACTATCCGTTTGGCGCGTACGAGTACACCAGTCAGCTGGGCTACAAGATGTTCGGCCGAGTGCCGTTCAATATTCCGACGTCGTGGTTCTACATGCTGGTGGCGTCGCTCGCGATCTGCGGTCGATTCCTGCCCGCCAAGGACGACAGTACATCCAAGTGGTACTGGGCGCTCATGGGCGGACTCGTGCTCACGGCATGGGACGTGTCCATGGACCCGGCGATGGTAAAGACCAATCATTGGTTCTGGCAGATGGGCTCCCTGTCCGATCGCTCAGCCTTTGAGCAGTTCATCGGAAAGCCGCTCTTCTTCGGCATGCCCATCACGAACTGGCTCGGCTGGCTGCTCACGGGCATCATCGTGGCGCGTGTGATGCTCGCCATCGTGCCGCCGAGCACGTGGTCGGCCAAGATTTCGCCACATCGTCTGCCGATCACGCTGTACGCCGTGAACGGATTGCTCCCGCTCGCCATCTGCTTCCGGCAGGATATGGTACTGGCCGGCGTGCTGGGCACGATTGCCATGGCCATTCCGCTCTGGGCCGCCCTGCGGAACGACCCGCGGCCGATCGGCACCGCTGGTACGTCGCCGATGGCGCGCGTCGCGGTCTCGGGCCGCTGATGCCGCCTCGGACCGGCTGCCGTTCGGGCACCGTCACCGCGGCCCATGCGTTAACCTCAAGAATAACGTGA
>CANHJV010000011.1 GCA_947461225.1 Gemmatimonadota bacterium
GACGGCCGGAGCATCGTGCTCACCGGCGACCTCGATGACCGGTATCGCCTGTATCGCGTCGTGCCGGGTGACACGGCCCCCGTGGCGCTCACCTCGGGCCCGCATGATGTGGCGGGCGCCGGCATTCCGCGTGGCGCCACGAACAGCATTGACTACGTGAGTTCGGCCCCACGCCCGTCGGAACGTCACGTGTTCCGTGTGAGTGCAGGCGGTGGTGTGTCTCGACAGCTCACCACGATGCCGGGCACGCATGCGCCGTTCGTGTCGCCCGACGGACGCACGATCGCGCTGCTCTCTTCGAGTGATCGGCAACCTACCGAGCTGTATCTGCTCGACGTGCGCCCCGGCGCGGTGGAACGCCGCATCACCACGTCCACCACACCGGAGTTTGCCGCGGTGCCGTGGATCGCGCCCACGTACCTGAGCATCAAAAATGGCAGCGACACGCTGCCGCTGCGCATTCGCGTGTTCTTTCCGCCCAACATCGACTCCACGAAGCACTATCCGGTGCTCTTCGGCCCGGCATATTCGAACACCGTGCGCAACCGCTGGGGCGGCATGAACGGCATGTTGCAGCAGTATCTCGCGCTCGAGAAGGGCTACATCGTGGTGCAGGTGGATGTGCGCGGCAGCACCGGCTACGGTCGCGAATTCCGTGAGAAGTTTTTGATGGATTGGGGCGGTGGCGATCTCGAGGATCTCGAGAGTGCCGTCACGTACATGAAGTCCCTGCCCTTCGTGGACGCGTCGCGCTTCGGCATCTGGGGGAGCAGCTACGGCGGCACACTCACCGTGTACTCGCTGCTCAAGAAGCCGGGGTTGTTTCAGGCGGGCGTGGCGGGTGCGGCGGCAACGGACCCGTACCTCTTTGGCAGTGATGACGTGGCCATCGTGCGGCGTCCGCAGTCGCACCCGGCCACGTTTACGCGCGGCGCGCTGCAGTACGCCGGCAACCTGCGCGATCATTTGCTGCTCATTCACGGCATGCAGGACGACGTCGTGCCCTTCTCGTCGGCGGTGGCGCTGGCGGAAGAGTTCATGAAGCGCGGCAAGGATTTCGACTTCGCGTTCGCGCCGGCGGCCACCCACGGCTGGACGCAGCGCCCGTATTACGCCACGTACCTCCTGCGAAAGCTGGTGGCACACTTTGACCGCTACCTCGGCCCCGGACCACGCTGATGCGCCTTACCGCCATTGCCGCCGTACTCACGCTCGCAATCACTGCCACCCCGCGCGCGGCGCAGGCTCAAGAGCCATACGCGTGGCGTGACTCTCTGGTGTTTCACACGTTTTCCATCGCCGCCATTGATCCGCGCACCGGTGAAGTGGGCGTCGCCGTTACCACGCGCGTGCCCTGCGTGGGCAATGGCGTGCCGTGGGTGCGCAAAGGGGTGGGCGCGGTAGCCACGCAGGCGAGTACGCGCACGGAGTACGGCACCGAACTGCTCGACGCGCTCGCGCGCGGCGAGGCCCCCGACGCGGCGCTCAAGCGCGCGCTGGCCGCCGACAGCGGATTTCAGTCACGGCAGGTGGCGGTGATCTCCATCGACGGTCGCTCGGCCCAGCACACCGGGACCGGCCCGAATGCGTGGGCGGGCCATCGTGCCGGCAAGAACTACGTGACGCAGGGCAATATTCTCGTGGGCCCCGAGGTGATCGAGGCGGTGGCCAAGAGCTTCGAAGCGAGCGAAGGCACGCCGTATCATCTGGCCGACCGACTCATCACCGCGCTCAACGCGGGCTTCGTGCTGGGCGGCGACAAGCGCCATGGACTGCGCACGTCGGCGGCTGTGGTGGTCGCCGACGCGCGACCGGGCATGTCGCGTCGCAGCGATGGCCAGACGGCGAACATCAACGTCTGCGAGAACGCCGATCCGCTGGGCGAGCTCCGGCGGATCTACGATGCCGTGTCGCAGACGCTCGGGTATCGCACGCTCGAGCAGTTCTCCGGCGGCGACGTGTATCAGCTCAAGGTCATGCTCAATGCGCTCGGCTTCTACAAGCGCGGCGAAGCGGTACCGGTGCGAGGTGCCGACGTGAACCTGTTCACGGCCGAGACGGTTGCCGCCGTGGATGCGTTCCGCGCGAGTGAGAAGATGGGCACGCCGGCCGTGGGCGGATCACCGGCCGGGTTGGTGGACGACGAGACGGTAACGCGCCTGTGGGCTGCGCTCGAGCGCGCCGGCAAAGCCACGGCGGTGCGTCAGCAGCTGTTGGATGGGACGATGATTCGGCGATAACGCACGCGAGAACCAGCACGAACGCCGCTAGTTGATCACCCGCAGTTGATTGTCCACGGTGAGAACGCCCGGCGCCGATCGAACACTTTCCTCGATGCATCGGCGCTCGTTCATCGAATGCACCGTGCCGCGGATCGTCACGTGTCCTTCGTGTACCTGCACGGCGATGGCGTGCGCCTCGTCGAGCACTTCCGCCTGGAGTTGCTCGACGATGTGCCGCTTGATGTCCGACACCGAGATGTCGGGCTTGACGGTGATCTGATTGTCGATCGTCCGCACGCCGTCGACGAAGCGCAACGCACGTTCCGCGCAGGCGCGCTGATAGAACGTCTGCACGCATCCCTCGAGGGTAAGATGCCCGTTGGCGACCCGCATGGTGACGCTGCGCGGCACGCCGGGCTCGTCCAGCAAGGCTTGCTGCACGAGCTGGGTGAGCTCAGGATCGGCGCGCACAACCGTGCGGTGTATCGGTACGCTCAATGATCCGGCCGGTTCGGCAACGACGCCATTGTCGAACATCGTCGGAGCGGAGCTGTAGCGGGGGAAGTACCCACGGGCGACGCCCGTGCGTGGAGGTTGGTCGGACATAGGGACCTCAGGGTACGGCGCACCGGGATGAAACGAAGGCGACCGCGTGCGCGAGCGGCGTGCCCCCGCGAGAGGTTCGGTCAGGCCACGGCGACACTGCGTGGCTCGATCGGCATGACCACGGCCGGTAACTGTTCACGCACCAGCGTTTCCTCGACCAGCAACCGCTGTGCGCCATCCTCGAGAGCGGTGCGATTGATCGTGAGGATCTGCATGGCCCGCTCGATCGCACGCGCCACGATCGCCCGGACGGCCATTTCGATGTCGCGGGCCGTGGATTCGCTGTACAACCGTGACTCGGGGGCAGTGAGGCCCGCGGCCGCTGGCATGAGTCCGTTGGGATAACCATACGTGACGTGCCCGACGGTTTCGTCCATGCCGTACCGCGTGACCATGTCGCGCGCGAGTTCGGTGGCCTTCACGAGATCATCGGCCGCGCCGGTGGAGAGCTCATGAAACACCACCAGCTCGGCGGCGCGTCCCCCCAGCATGACGGCAAGCCGCCCCTCCAATTCCTTGCGTGTGGCGATGTACCGGTCTTCGGTGGGGCGCTGCAGCGTAAACCCCAGCGCGCCGAGCCCGTGCGGCACGATCGACACCTTGTGCACCGGGTCGGTGCCGGGAATCGCCATCGCCACCAGCGCGTGCCCCATCTCGTGATACGACGTGATGGTGCGCTCCTGCCTGGTAAGAATGCGGCTGCGCGTGGCGAGTCCGGCCACGATGCGCTCCACGGCAGCGGTGAAGTCATCGATGGTGACCGAGGTCGCGCCACGCCGCGTCGCGATGAGGGCGGCTTCGTTCACGAGATTCGCCAGATCGGCGCCGGTGAACCCGGGTGTGAGCGCCGCCACCTCTTCGAGCTGCAGCGAGGCGTCGAGCGGGGTCGCCTTCGCATGCACGCGAAGAATCTGCACGCGTCCGGCGCGGTCGGGACGGTCCACCAGCACTTGTCGGTCAAAGCGTCCGGCGCGCAACAGGGCGGGATCGAGAGTCTCCGGCCGGTTCGTCGCCGCCAGCACGATGACGCGGGAGTCCGGCGAGAAGCCGTCGAGTTCGGCGAGCAATTGATTCAGGGTCTGCTCCTTCTCGTCGTTCGCCCCGCTGATCATCGACGTGCCGCGCGCGCGGCCAAGGGCATCGATCTCGTCGATGAACACGATGCACGGCGCCTGCTGGCGTGCCCGCAGGAAGAGGTCGCGCACGCGCGCGGCGCCGATCCCGACAAATAGCTCCACGAATTCCGACCCGTTGATCGAGAAGAACGGAACGCGGCTTTCCCCGGCGATGGCCCGTGCAAGCAACGTCTTGCCGGTGCCCGGCGGCCCCACCAGCAGCACGCCTTTCGGGATGTGCGCGCCCAGTCTCCCGAAGGCCGTGGGATCCTTCAGAAAGGCTATGATTTCGCGCAGTTCGGCTTTCGCCTCATCGACACCGGCCACGCTGTCGAAAGTCACGTTCACCGATGGTTCGGCGAAAATGGTCGCACGGCTGCGCCCGAAGTTGAGCACGCCGCCCGTCTGCTGCCCGACGAAGCGGCGTCCGAGCCACGACCAGAGCGCGATCATGAGCGCGAGCGGAAGGAGCCAGCCGATGAGAGACGGCAGCCAGCCGGACGAGGGCTGCCCGGTGACGGTGATGTGATGCGCCCGCAGCGTTTCGACGAGCGCGGGATCGACCCGCACCGCGGTGACCACCTCGACCGTCGCGCTGTCGGGGGCGCGTAACGTGGCCTGCACGTCGGTCTCGCTCACGAGCACCTCGGTGACGCGACCGGAATCGACCAGCTGCAGAAACGTGCTGTACGGCACGGCCTTCACCGAGGCCTCACCGCACGAGCGGGTGAGCATGACGAGCCCGAGGAACGCCAGGGGAAGCAGCCACGGTGCCATCCGCATCACGGCCGCTTCGGGTGGCGTGCCCTGCGGTGTGCCGGTCGGGGGCAGCGTGGATGGCTCGCTCATGGAGGAAGCATGGCAGCCGCGAGCGGCGCAGTGTGTCGGTGATTCCCACCACAGCATGTCCGGCGTTTTCCCACTTTTGGCGTGGGGCCAGCGGGCGCACATATCGCGACCAGTCTGGCGCAATGATGCTGCAACCCGTGAATGACCGTCTACAGGCGCCCCCGTTTGCCACCCTTCCATTCGAAGAGGAGCGTATGTTGCTCGCCACGCCCATGCATGAGTCCGGCCGTTCGCTGATCGATATCACGGTTGGCGAGCGGGTCGCGGTCGGCGCCGTGCTGTTCGACATTGTCCGGAATCATTGTTCGTCCGTCGGCATTCAGCCGGGGGTCGTGATGCGTTGTGAATGCTGCACCAGCCGCAGCGTGCTGCTCCGACGTGAAGACGGCATACAGATCGAACTGGATCGCGTGTACGCAGCCTTCGTCGAGGTTAAGGCGCTCCATTGAGCGCCAGCGCCAATCGACCTGAAACGCCGCCATGACGGCGATCGAGGAAGACCTGCGGCGTGCGAACGCCGGGATCCGTCCGGTGCGGCAGGAGGTTGTTACGGTGTGATCGGTGTGATCCGTGTTCCGGCGGTTTTCGATCTGTCCGTGACACCGGCGTTGGTGAGACAGCAGGATCGAAACAGCCAGAACACGGATGACACCGATTTACGGAACCAACACGGATAAGCCAAACGGTGACGCGGACGACTCAATGGCGCTGCGCCGTAGAGCCGTCCGCGTTGTGTTCGAGCAAGCCAGAAGAAAGTCGTCGGAACGCCGACGACCTTCGTCGCACACCCGGAGCAAATCCGTGTTGTTACGGTGTGATCCGCAGAATCCGTGTTCCGGCTGTTTTCGATCTATCCGCGCTACCGCCGCGCGGGCACCAGCACGGCGCGTTCTTCTGGCGACACGCGCACTACGCGCAGGGACTGTGTCGAGGCGTTGGGTTGGCCCGGGAGTTCGAGTACGATGCGGTAGTCGCCCGTTTCCACGAACGACGTGCGACCGCCACCAAAGCCGCCGCCACCACCACCGCCGAAGCCACCAGGTCCGCCAGCAGCCGGGGTACGATTCTGCGCGGCGATCAGGGCTTTGGCCTGATTCTCCGGCGTGCCCGTGCTGTCGGCGGCACCACGCGCTTCCGCCGGCCGGGCGTTGAAGCCAGCGGGGAAGCCAGGATCGTTGATGTTGCCCGCGGGCTGCGGCCCTCCGCCGAATCCACCGCGACCGCCGGTGTTCGGTCCCTGCATCTGCGCACCGGTTGCCTGCAGGTTCCACGTGACCGTATTCAATCCCGCGGTGTTCGTGCCGAGCAGTCGCGCGACGGTGTCACCAGCCGCGTTGAGCACCGTGATACGCGGCGCACCACCGGTGACCGGGGCGGCGAGTCGGTACGTAATCGCCGCACCGGCCGGCACGCGGTCACCGCGCCACATGCGCTGGGCCCGCGGCTCGGAGCCCACCGGACGCTCGCCATACTGCAGCGCCACGGTGGGCTTGAAGAGCACCGCCGAGGCCGACAGCGCGGCCGACGTGAACTGTTCCAGCGGAGACACGTCGAGAATCTGCACGCCACGACCGTGCGTGCCGGCGATCAGTTCGCGATCGCGCGGATGCACCTGCAGGTCGTACACGGGCACCGTGGGGAGATTGTTGTCGAGCGAGAACCAGGTCGCGCCCTTGTCGAGCGACGCCGATACGCCGAGCTCCGTGCCTGCGTACAGCAGCGACGCGTTGAACGGATCCTCGCGCACCACATACACCGTGTTCGGACGACCGACCGCAAGACCGGCCGCAATCGAGCGGAACGTCTTCCCGAAATCGTTCGAGACGAACAGATACGGTACAAAATCGTTATCGCGGTGATTGTCGAACGCCACGTACACCGTGGCGGAATCGGACGGACTCGCTTCGATCTTGCTCACATGCGTGAAGGGCGGCACGCCCGCGAAACGTGCGCTCAGGTCTTCCCACGCGGCACCGTCGTTCTTCGTGAGCCACACCTTGCCATCGTTCGTGCCCACATACAACACGCCGGCCTTGAACGGCGACTCGGCGATCGTCACGATCGTGGCGTTCTCTTCGGCACCGGTCGCATCGCGCGTAATGCCGCCGGTGGCATCCACCGCCGGATTGCCGTCAATGTCGAAGCCGGTGGTGATACGAATGCGTGCTTCATCGCGCGACGACAGATCAGGCGAAATCGCGTACGGGTCTTCGCCCTTCTTTACCGACTTAAACAGCTTCTCGGCCCCGGAGTAGAACACATTCGCGTCGTGTCGCGACAAGATGAACGGCGTGTTCCAGTTCCATCGCGTCGCGACATTCGGATCAGCGAGCTCCTTCTTCATCTGCAGGCGGATGTCGGCGATGCTCTTCGTCTGCTCCGGCGTGAGCGGCGTGGTGCCGGTCCCGCGGATGCGCGCGATCTGCTGGCCGAACTGCGTACGTGTGACGGTACGGGCTTTCACGCTCATTACTTCGCCCGTGGCCACGTTGCGGCGCGCGATGTTGCCGCCCTGCGACTCGTAGTACACGTAGTCAGGATTGAACGGGTCCTGCGCCGTCTGCAGGCCGTCGGCGGCGAAGATCGCGAACCAGTCGGTCATCTGCAGCGGCGCGCCGGCCCGACGGCTCAACCCGCAGGAGCTGCCGTTGTCCTGCAAGCCGCCGCACACGCGATAGGGCACCTGAAAGTCATAGCTGATGCCGTAGAACTGGCCCATCGCCATGTTGTTCACGGCGTCGTACGTGCCACCCTTGTCCCACGTCTGAAAGATGCCCGCGTCACCACCGACAATGAAATGCTCGGGGTCGTTGGGGTCGATCCACATGGCGTGATAGTCTTCATGAATGCCGACCATCCCGGCGCGCCAGGACGCACCGCCATCATTGGAAAAGGCGAAGTCGACGGCCATGCGATACACGCGATCGGCATTCTTCGGGTCGACGCGGATCTGCGAGAAGTAGAACGGACGGTTGTTGATCGTGCTCATCCACGTCCACGTGGCGCCGCCGTTTGCCGAGCGATACAGACCGCTGAGCAGGCGCTGCGGCTTGGCACCGCGCACGCTGTCGGCTTCGACCATGGCGTACACCATGTCGGGATTACTGGGCGCGATGGCGAGATTGATGCGACCCTTCGTCGTGGCCGGGAAACCACCGCCGGTGATTTCTTTCCACGTCGTGCCGCCGTCGGTGGACTTCCAGAGCGCCGAACCGGGGCCGCCACTCTTGAGAAAGTGCGCCTTGCGGATGCGTTCCCAGCTGGTGGCGTAGAGTACGTTCGGATCGCGCGGGTCCATCGCGAGATCGACGAAGCCGGCCTTGTCGCTGATGAATTTGCTCAGCGTCCAGGTCTTGCCGCCGTCGATCGTCTTGTAGAGACCACGCTCGGGGTTGGTGGCCCACAGGGCGCCCAGCGCCGCGACATACACGATGTCGGGGTTGGTGGGATGCACGAGAATGCGCCCGATGTGCTGCGTTTTTTCGAGGCCCATGCTCTGCCACGTCACGCCGCCGTCCACCGACTTATAAATGCCGTAGCCCGGCGCCACGGAGTTGCGCGAATCCTCTTCACCCGTGCCGGCCCAGATGATATTCGGATTACTCGGCGCGATGGCGAGATCGCCCATCGAGGCGATCGGGCCCTTCTCCCAGAGCGGCACGAACGACGTACCGGCGTTGACCGTCTTCCAGATGCCACCGGTGGCGCCGGCCACGTAGAACGTTTTCGGCGCGCTGGGATGCGCTTCGACATCGGTAATGCGTCCGGCCATGTTCACGGGGCCGATCGAACGCCAACGCAGGCCGTTCAGCGTCGCCGCATCGGGCGTTTGCGCGCCGGCAACGCCAGCAAGGAGCAGTGTCGGCGCGGCGAGTCGAAACAGAGAACGCATGACGGTGACGGAAGAGTGGAGAGGGATTCGCGGGCTCATCGCATGCCCGCCTTCTGGAGCGCGTTCCGACCACCGACCACGGGAATCCGGAACGACGACTTGGCGAGATCGAGCGTGAGTTCGGCGCCGGCCTTCGGCCACAACGTGAATTCGCGGTCGCTCGACATGATCATCACCGCGAGCTGCTTGCCGGCGGGAATGAATTCATCAGTGGGCTCGAGATCGAAGGTGACCTCGCGATACTCACCAGCCTTGAGCGGTTGGCCGCGATTGCTCGACGCATAGTTACCGCCGTTCGTGAGCGCCTTGGCGTTCTGCAGGTCGGCCCAGCCATGCGACACATTGCCCACGTGGCTCTCCGAGCCGACGCGCGCCGAGTCGTACGGGAGCATCACCATCCACACGCTGAGATTGGCGGCCTTCACACTGGCGGCCAGGCGCAACGTCACGCGCGGTGTGCCCGAAATGTGGACCGTATCGGTGAGCACGGGCGTGGCGTAGAGCAGGCGATGGGTCGACGTGGGCGCACTCGCCAGGGCACTGCCGCTGAAGGCCACGTCGTCCGTGAGCGATTCCGACCCGGCAGCGACCGGCGCGTACGCCAGCGACGCGATGCCGCGTCCACCGGCGGTGGGATGCAGCGTGACCGGCACCGTCCCCGGCACGGGGAACGCCGCGAACGGCGTAGGCAAGGCGGTCACACGCCCACGCGGATTCGGCGCGGGCGTGCCCGCTGCGGCCGCGGGGGCCGACGCAGCCATCGGTGCCTGCGCGGCGGCGTCCTGCACGATGAACGCCGACTGATCACCCGGCACGCCGTTGTTCACGCCGTACAGGTAGTGGCTGAACCAGCGATTGAGCATGTCGGCCGGCGGATTCCCACCGTGTCCGCCTTGATGCAAATACAAGCCCACGGGCAGTCCACGCGCCTTCATCTCGTCGTAGATGCGTACGCTGTGCGCGGGCGTCACGTTGTAGTCGTTCAATCCATGCGCGAGCAACACCGCGGCCTTGATGTTTTTCACGTGCGGCAACAGGTCGCGCTTCTTCCAGAAATCGTTGAAGTCACCGGTGGCGCGGTCCTGTCCCTTCGGACCGGCGAACACATTGGTCTTCCAGAGCACGTCACACTTGGCACGGGTCGCGGGGTCACCGCTGGCCACGAAGTCGTACAGTACGTCCACGTCTTCGCCGAGATAGCCGCCGGGTGAACGCACGAGGCCATTCGAACGGTAGTACAGGTAGTACGACGTGTTCGGCGACACAGGCACGACCACCTCGAGCCCCTTCACGCCGGAGGTGGCGGCGGCCAGCGGCAACGTGCCTTCGTACGACGTGCCGATCATGCCCACCTTGCCGGTGGACCAGCCGGTGGCGCGCACTTCTTCACGGCCGGTGGGGCTGGTGAAGCCCTTCGCCCGTCCATTCAGCCAATCGATCACGAACTTCATCGGGGCGCGTTCGGGATAGTCTCCCACGGTGGCGCAGCCCTGCGACAACCCGGTACCTGGCGCTTCGGAGTGCACCACGGCGAAGCCGCGCGGCACCCACTCGTTCACCAGCGCGTTCGAAATGCGCCGACGATTGGGCTGATGCACGGGCGCCGCCATCGCTCGGCGCGCGGGCGGCTGATCGCCGAGTTCCTGCACCACGTTCCAGTTGGAATCGTCGCGCGAGGTGCCGGCGAAGTACGGGCTCGCGCCGTAGAGCACCGGCACCTTCATGCCACCGCCCTCGGTGGGCGCCGGGCGGGTGACGTCGACGTGCACGCGGTCCTTGCGGCCGTCGCGGTCGCTGTCGAAGTCGGTCTCGACCCACAGGTCATGTCGAATCCACGCGGTGGAATCACGCCAGGCCGGCACCACCTGCGCCATGCCGTTCACGAACACGGGAGCGGCGGTGCTGGTGGCCGGAGACGAGGTGGCCGCCGGCTGGGCGAGGACGGTTCGGGCAGCGAACACGGCGGCCATGGCCGCCGGCGCGCGCAGGCTGGCGAGAACGAAACGACGGCTCATAACGCAATGTCTGGAAGGGAGGCGACGCGGACCTTCGGGGGAAACGGGTGGCAGAGATCGCCACCGCGCAATGTGCGGGCCGAACGGCCCGATGGGGAGTACTGCGGCGTCACCCGTCGCGGTCATCCCGCAGCGCGCTGCGCACGTCGTCGACGGCGGGCACCGCGGCAAGACCGAGCAGCACCACCGCCAGCGGAAGGGTGGCACTGTAGCCGAGGGTGCGGAATCCGAGGGCGCCGATGACACCGCCGGTAAAGAACGCGCTCAACAACATCGTGAGCAAACGCAACCGCGTGCGGTCGGCCGCGCCGAGCGTGATGGCGCAGAGTGCCCCCACGCCCGTCAGGAACACGGCGGTGTGTCCCAGCACGAGGGCATCAGCCATCGACGAGACGATGCCCGTCATGTGCGACGTGTACTGCGAGACGGCAAGGAACGCACCGGCATTCGTAGCCCCCGCCACGAAGGCCGGCTTGCCGGCTGAGCCGTCGCATCGGCTTGCTGCACGCGCCCACTGATTGGACATTGTTCAATTAGACACTGTCCTTTGAGCCGCGCGTTCCGTCCCTTCACCTTGGCCCCGTCTCATGCGCCCCGTTGACCCTCGTGCAGTGCGCGCCTGGTGGTGGCGGGTGTGGGTGGCGGCGCTCCTCGGGATGGGGCTCCCGGTGGACCGCGCCGGTGCCGAGTGTCTGCGTCGCGAACCGGGATGGCTCTGGAACTACGAGGGGACCCTGGGGACGGCCGGACGCGCCCGAATGACACTGGTAATCGACGGAGAGCGCGTCGCCGGGGTCTACGCGCTCGCGGGCTCGGCGACCGACGTCGTTCTCTCAGGCCGGCTCACGGCGGGACGGACGCTGGTCCTGGAGGGGCGCGACGCCACGGGGCGACGCACCGTGCGGTTGACGGGCACGTTTCCCACGCGCGATCCCAGTGGCCGTCTGGGGGATAGTCCGCTCACCTGTGACGTGATTGCCGGGACGTGGGAGACGCTCGGCACTGCCACGCGCGTGGCGGTGCGGCTTGCCTTGCAGGACGGCACCGCGGGCTCACTCGCGTATCGCTATGCCGCCCTTGGGGTGACGGATGACGCGATCATCAACCGCACGGCGCTGCGCTGCTGGCTGGCGCTGCGCGACGGGGACCGCGAGACCGTGGCAGATCTCGTGGCGTATCCGCTCACCGTGGTCGTGGGTGGACGCCGCCTACAACTGCGCACCCGTGCACAGTTCCTCGCCCGCTACGAGGCCATTGTCACGCCACGCCTACGCGCCGCGGTGCTGGCCTCGGTGCCGCGCCACCTGTTTGTCCGCGACGAGGGGGCGATGCTTGGCGCCGGCGACATCTGGATCGGCGCGACGGGTCGCCTGGTGGCGATCAACCCCTGATCCCCGAGCGTTCGCGAGTCGGCGCTCCGTGGGTTGCCCCGTGCGAGTCAGTCGCGCCGGTCATGGCCGCTGGATGGTAACGCCGACTACGCGCAATTGCGGCCTGCGTCGATCGCTGGCCTCGCCGGCAGACGCGGTGGACGCGAAGCCCTCGGGTACCTAGCCAACCACGAGGCTGCCTCGAACGGGCGCTTCGCCTCCGTCCGATCGCGTCGCTGTGCTCCGAGGCGCGTTCACACGCCGAACGGCGCGCGGAGTGGTTCGCCCGCGGCAACAGCTGTCACACCTTGACGGCGGTGCCTGAATCCGAGCGTGGCCACGCTAAATGAACCGCGGGTGCGGGCCGAGACTGAGCCGTTGTGCGATGCGTCACCGACGATGGTGCCGAGTGATTGTCCACCGGCTCACCGCCGACTTGCGAAGCGATCCCGATGCCCCACTCTGAGTCTCCCACGCCGGTCGTGCGGAGCAATGCCCCACGCTCAGCGCGTACGCTGACCGTCGCAGCCTTCCTCGTGCTCGGTGTCGCCGTCGTCAGTGTGCGCGCCGCCGTGGTCGATAACACGACCAACGCCCAGTCACCGTTGCGCACCCGTGCGGCGGATGCCCCCCGCGCGGAAGGAGCCGTCAACCGCGTGGTGGCGAATGCGCCGACGCCCGCCGTTGCCGTTTCGCGTGTTGAGGCCAAGCAAGGGGCTGCCTCGCCGTCACCGGTGATGGCATCACCGACATCACCGACATCACCGACGGCGGCACCGAATATCGCGGTGAGCACCGCCGTGAATACCGCCGGGAATACCGCAGCGACGGCGGCGCCGAGCGTGATCGCACGGCCCACGGCAGGAACGCTCGCCGGTGCGACGCGCGCGGCCGGTACGCCGGAGAGTGCACCGGAGCGTGCGCCGGTGCCTCCTGGGTTCCAGCGTGCACCGCTCGACTGGCGCACGGTGGTATCGCATCCCGGCGTGACGTTCGGTGTCGAGGAGATCACGGACGCCTCGGCCGGCTCCTCGGCACTCTCGGGCGCGCGATCACTCCGTACCCACAGCAATATCGAACTCACGCTCGACATGGACTCGTTGGTGGGCTGGCGCGGCCTCACGATCTATGCGCAGCACAAGACAAAGACGGGGCGCAACGGCTCCGGAGAGGCCGCCTTCGTGCAGAACTTCTCCAACATCGACGCCGACGACTTTCGCGCGATGGGAGAAGTCTGGGTGGAGCAGCGCGTGCTGCAGGACCGCGTCAGCCTCAAGGCCGGCCGCATCGACTTCAACAGTGCCTTTGCCGGCACCGACAATGGCGGCGCGTTCCTGAACGCTTCGATGGGCTTCTCACCGACCATCGTGGCCGCGCCCACGTTTCCGTTGCCGACCTGGGGTGTAGAGGCGACCGTGAGCCCATGGTCGCGCTTCAACGTCGGTGTCGGCGTGTTCGACGGACTTGGCGGCGCACCGGCACCGGTTGGCGGACGCTCGCGCTTCCAGATCGTGCAGGCCAATCAGCAGTGGGCGCTCGGGCCGTCACAGCTTGCGGGCCGCGTTGGCGTGGGCGGGTGGCGGCACACCGGCCTGTTCTCCGCGATCGACGCCGACCCCGACGCCGATCCGTCGATGTCCGGCACCAACGGCTGGTATGCCACGCTCGACCAGACGCTGTGGCAAGGCGGTTCGCGTAGCGGCGACGCCGACAATCATGCATCGGTGGCCGCCTTCGCCCAGTTCGGCTCGTCGAGTCCCACCGTGCAAGCGATCCACGCGCATCGCGGCGGTGGCCTCACATTGTCCGGTCTGTTGGCGGCACGGCCCTCCGATCTGATCGGTATCGGCGTCACCCACGCGTCGTGGGGCACCGGTCGGGAAACGATCGGCGAGCTGTTCTATCAGCTCCCCGTGACATCGCATCTGTCGCTCGTGGCCGATGTGCAGCGCGTGCGTCGGCTGGACGGACCGGGGCTGCGCGCCTACGGCAATGTGGTCACGATGCGCACGGTGCTGTCGTTCTAGTCCGCATCCCGATAGGCCGCGCGATTCCGCCCTTCCCAGTTCTTGATGTCGTCGAGCGCGGAGCGATCCGTCGCCGCGTAGCGACGACGGGTCGCGGCGGTGGCGGGATCACCAGCCGACGCGGCAACGACCGAGGCAATGGGGATGCGCCAATGCTGCCAGCGCGAGAAGAACGTGTCGGTGCCGATCCACTGCTCGGCGCGTCCCGACTTCTTGCCGTTCTCGAGTGGCTGATTGCCGACGGCGGTTTTCGCGAAGAGGGGGACGCCGGTGCACCGACCAGCGGCGGCGTCCACGCCCACGATCAGGAAGTCCTGCGTGCCCACGACCGAGCGGTCGCCGTCGGGGCCCAGCACGGCATTGGTCTGGGCGCCGCCGAGGGCGCGCAACGTGGCCGTGTCCAACTGGATCACGAGCCCGGGGATGACGTCTTCGTGCGTGAGTGACATGGCGGATGATGCCCGGAACGTCCATGGCTGGCAAGGCCGTGAACGGCGGCATGGCACGAATGGCACACCGTACGCGACCCTCACCGCGACGCTCACCGCGACGCGACTCGCGCCGAATTACAGGAAATCGGCCACCAGCGACAGAATGCGGTCCGGCTGTTCACGATGCGGCACATGCGCGCAGCCGTTGATGATCTCGAGCTGTGACACACCCTGTACCCCGCGGGCGATGCGACGCGGAAACTCCACCGATCCGAATTCGTCCGCGTCGCCGTGAATCACGAGCGTCGGGCAGCGCACACGACTCAGGTACGGGTCGAGCGTCCAGTCGGCGAACGCCGGCGACAGCCACGTTTCCGTCCAGGCGTCCAGCACCCACTGCGCTTTTTCCCCGTGGAATCTCGCGAGCTTGGCGAAGGCGGCCGGATGGTCGAACTGCATCTTGGCCGCCCGTATGCCATCGAGCGTATGCGGTTCGAGGAACGACTGCGCCGACTCCGAGACCACGTGCTGACAGCTCTCCGGCATCACGGCCGCAATCACGAGGGACATACCGCCACCCACGCTGTGACCGAACAGCGAAAAGTGCGTGAACCCAAGCGCCTGTCGAACCGCGGGGAAATACAGCTCGGCCTCTTCGTCGATGAAGCGCACCGACGGTGGCTCATGACGCGCCGACGACTGTCCGAAGCCGAGCCGATCGTAGGCGATCACCGGCCGCCGCACCGCACGCGCGAGACGTTCGGGAAATCCGCGCCACAGCTCGACCGAGCCGAGTGAGTCATGCAGCAGCACCACCGGCGCAGCGCCATCAAGCGCGTCGGGCGGTGTCCATTCGCGAACGAAGACACTCCCGCCAGGCACCGGAACGCGGTGCTCTCTTATCGTGACGTGTTCGGCCGCCGTTTCCATACCACCAAGCTACGCGCGGTGCATCTCAGATTCGTAGTGCCGGTCCACGTGTTCACTCACGAAGATCGAGGCCGACGGGGCCCGGAGCAGCGCCTCGACCACGGTGGGCGGCACGCCGCGGTAGCGATAGATGCGATGACCGAGGTATTTCACGAACAGATCGGCGGTGGTGCTGTTGTAGCCCACCGAGATGATGTTCGACGGCTTGACGAAGATCTCGAGCACGGAGGGGTCAGGAAATCCGTCGCGCGAGACCGGCCGTGCAGGCCGCGGCGCCATCGCCGGCTCGGCAGGTGCGTGCCCATCGTCACGCTCGAGCGCCGCCAGCAAATACGCGTACGCGGTGTTGATCGCCGTGGCGCGTGCAACCGCGACCGCATGCGTTGCCTGACCGTGATGACGATCGGGATGCCACTGCAGAATCAGCGGTCGGTAGGCCGCGTTCAGCTCGTCGACCGTACGAACCGTGCGAAGCCCCAGCACAGCGCACTGCGCGGCGAAGGCGGCGCCGTTCTGCCACGAGGAGGCTTCTGCCAATCACACTCCGGGACGCGATGAGATCCAGCTCCTGACGCACTCAACATAGCGTATGGGCGTCAGTGCACGCTGAGCGCGGGTCGGTCAGGAGCGCGGCGTGGATCGCCGTGGAACGACGGACTGGTTACGGCGGTATATCGGGTATTTTCACCGAGTCTGTCGAATTTGCGCACTACCTCCCTTCGCCTCGAGATCCGCATGCGTTCTGCTTCCTCCGCGATGGTCTCCGCGATGGCGTGTGCGGTCGTGTCCGCTCGTGCCTTGGGGGCGATCACCATGTGTGGCGTCGCCATCATCGGCACGGCCATCGCGCAGCCGCTTGGCGCGCAGGTGGTGCCGGTCGTCGAAACTGGTGTCCCGTTCGACAGCGCGGGCCGCATCACCGTGCTTACGCCGACGCTGGTCGCGCGACTTGGCCTCGCCGCACCGCAGTGGCCGGTGGTGGGCCCCTTCCGCGAAGCCCGACTCTATCGCAGCGACGACAACGCGCACGTGCTGGTCGTGGTACGCCTCGACGGCGCGATGGCCCGCTTCACGCTCGGCGCCGATGGAGCGGCGGGACTCACCCGCGCCATCACCTCGGGCGTGGTCGCGCAGGGGCGCGGCGGCGACCGCTTGATCGGGGCAGGCACGGGCGTCGTCGTGTCACAACCCGCCGGCAATACGTTCGTGCGCAACCAGACGTTTCTCGGACTGGTGGCCTATGGTCCGGCCACGGCCGCCATGCTCAGCCGGAGCAGCGCGGCGGCGGCGGCCGGCGGCTACTTCCTCGCCGCCGGCACGTCGTTCTTCGTGGCGGCGAATACCGTGAAGGGTCGTGTGGTCACCCGGGCGCAGGCCGCCCGAGCGGCCCACGGCGGCACACGGGGCGCACTCGCCGGCGTCGGCATTGCGGCCATCGCCAACGCCGACGGCGGTCCGGGGTGGGGCGCGCCGATTCTCGCCGGCGCCATCGGCGGTACCATCGTCGGCTTTCAACAGGCCCGCGGACTCAGCGATGGCGAAGCCGCCAGTGCGGGCTTCTTCGCCGACCTCGGCGCGCTGACGGTGATGGGCATCGGCGGGTCAAGTGGTGCCTTCGAAGGCAAAGAGACGGTCGTTCCGTACGACGCGAACAATCCGCAGTACGGCACTTACACGAACACCGACAACAGTCTGCGCGCCCCGGGGAAGGCGGCGGTCGGTGCCGCCATCGGTGCCAGCATCGTCGGGTACGCACTCGGTCCGCGCTATGCGCGTCGGGCGGCGTACAACGTGACGGCCGGCGACGTGAGCGTGGCGTTCGCCAGCGCGCTGCTGGGCGGCGCGGCGGCGTCGTCGTTGATCGGCGATGGCGGCGATGATACGCCGAGGTACGGGGTCGCGGCGGCGGGCGTGCTGGCCGGTGCGTTTCTCGCCGATCGCGGGCTGGTGCGCCGAGCCGATCGCACGAGTGCCGATGGCACCCTGGCGCAACTCGGTGCGCTGGCCGGTGCCCTGATGGGTGGTGGAATCGCGACGATGACCGAGACCAATTCACAGGGGGCCCTGGCCTTGGCGAGTGCCGGCGGTCTGCTCGGATTGTTGGCGGCCGACGGCATGATCAAGCCCGCTCGCGACGCCGGTCCGCTGCGTGGTATCATGCAAAGCTCGGCGCGCGCGATGGACGGACGGGTGTTCGTTTCCCTGGGCCCCGTGACGTCGGTACGCGTGACGTTCTGAGCGGCGCTGGGCCGACCGAGCAGCGTATCCCGCCACGTACGCCAAACCCGCATCAGCCATGTCGCCCCAGCCATCACCAACGCCCATACAGCAGCTCCACGACGCGATGCAGCGAGGCGACGCCGACGCGGTCCGCACGCTGTTCTCGCAGCACGCGGAGTTCAGGTCGTTGATCAATGCACCGGTTTTTCCGTACAATGCGCCCGCCATCGTGGCGCATGCCAATAACCTGGCCATGGTGGACGTGCTGCTCGAGTTCGGAGCCGACCCCAACGTGCGCAGCGCGTGGTGGGCCGGACCGTTTCACGCGCTGCACGTAGCCACGGGCGCGGCCGCGGATCGCCTGCTGGCCGCGGGGGCGATTCCCGATGCCTGCGCCGCCGCCCATCTCGATGATGCCGCGCTGCTCGACGACATGATCGCCGCCACCCCCTCGTGCGTGTCAGAGCGCGGGGGTGATGGGCAGACGCCGTTGCACTTTGCGCGCTCGCGACGCGTCATCGATCTGCTGCTGAACGCCGGCGCCGACATCGATGCACGCGACGTGGATCATCGCGCCACCCCCGCGGAGTGGATGTTGGACCGTTCGCGTGATGCGGGCCGCTACGCGCTGGCGCAGTACCTCGTGGAGCGCGGCGCTCACGCCGACATCTTCATGGCGGCGGCGCTGGGGCTCACCGATCGCGCGCGCGACCTCCTGCAGGGCAACGCGGCGCTGCTCGACGAGCAGACCGGACGTGGCGCCTACGCAGAGAAGGCACCGAGCAGCTTTCACATGTACTTCTGGACGATCGGCAGCAACCGCGCCCCGTTAGCGGTTGCCGCGCAGTTCGGCCACGCCGAGACACTGGCGGCGATGCTACCGTTCGCCACGCCGGTGCAGCGGCTGCGCGCGGCCTGCCGTCGCACCGATGTCGAAGCGGCGCGCGCCGTGGTGCGCGAACATCCCGGCCTCGTGACCTCGCTGCGTGCGCAGGACCATCGCGCCATCACCGATGCAGCGTGGGATAGCGATGCACCGGCAGTTGCCCTGATGCTGGAGCTGGGTTTCGATCCCGCGACACCGGGACACGACTCGGGCACGGCGCTGCACTGTGCGGCGTGGCGGGGCTCAGCGGAAACGGTGGCCGTGCTGCTCAGCGTACCACGGGGGCGTGCCCTGCTCACGGCACGGGATGCGCACCATCAGGATACGCCACTGGGCTGGTGCCGCCACGGGGCCACGCATGGCCCTCGGGGCGGCGACTACGCGGCGGTGGAAACGCTGCTGCTTACTCCACCCCGATCTGCTTTCTGATCTCGGCGTTCGGTCCTTTGAACGTCGGCATCGCCACGTTGCCGATATAGCCCAGATCTTTCCACCCCTGCGGCGTCGTGTAGAACGCCGTCGCCGTCTGATCGCGAATGGTGTCGAAAAACTGCGCCGCGAACTGATGCACGGGCTTGGCCTTCGGCAGGTAGCAGATGTCGTCGCAGATGGCCGTACGCTGGGCGTTGGT
Organism: Gemmatimonadota bacterium; assembly: GCA_947461225.1. Taxonomy (GTDB): domain Bacteria; phylum Gemmatimonadota; class Gemmatimonadetes; order Gemmatimonadales; family Gemmatimonadaceae; genus Gemmatimonas. Next base: position 19,195 of record CANHJV010000011.1, read on the forward strand.
GGCGAGATGGAATCGCGTGCCGAAGCGGGCGTTCGATTCGCGATCGAGCCACGCCAGTCCGCCGCGCACGCGTACCAACGATGTCTCACCGCCGGGCCGGCTGGCCCACTCGTTGATGTACGCCGGCGCCCCGACCGTCGATGCCGCCGGACTCTTCGCATCGGCCGGGATGATCATGTCGCACAGCGCACTGAGTGTGGCGAGCTCGCGCCCCTGTAGCTTGTTCGGCCAGTCGGCCTTCGCCACTTGCAACACCGGATCACTTGGCGTGCCGCGCGGGCCTTTGCGCTTGACTTGGCTCGCCTCGTCGAGCATCGGCAGCGGAGCCCGCGGCGTCGCGGTAACGGGGGCGGCGGCCGCCGGCTCGGGCAGCATCGGCACCATCGCGGCGGCGGCCATCGCCTTCAGCGCGTCGCGTCGCGCGATACCGTGCGTCACGGGCGTCACGTCGTCGTGCGCCTCGTGCATCTCGTCGCTCATCAGAGGTTCCCCCGCTTCAGTTCCGCCACGATGTGATCGCAGCTGCGCCATGCCAGCGCGAGAATGGACAACGTCGGATTCTTGTCGGCGTTCGACACGAACGTCGCCCCGTCGGTGACGAACAGATTCTTCACGTCCCACGCCTGACCGAACTCGTTGAGCACCGACGTTTTCGGATCGCTGCCCATGCGCACGGTGCCCACTTCGTGAATGATCGCGCCGCCCGTCGCGATGGCCTTGTTCCCGTCGGTCTGCACCGTGCCCTGCACCGTGCCGCCCATCTTGCCGATAATCTCGGCGAACGTGGCATGCATGTGCGCCGCCTGCTGGATCTCATGTTCCGACCACTTCCAGTGGAACCGCAACACGGGAATGCCCCACTGATCGACCGCGACGGGATCGATCTCGCAGTACGAGTCTTCGTTGGGGATCATCTCGCCACGGCCGTCGAAGTACATGAACGAGCCGTAGTACCTCCGCGCTTCTTCCTTGAACTTTTTGCCGTACGCGCCCTGCGTGAAGCTTTCGAGTCCACCGAAAATGCCGGCGCCGGGCATACCGCGTCCGCCGCCGAACTCGATGTGATAGCCACGCGCGAACGACATCTTGCCGGCTTTCTGATCGCCGTACTTCCACCACGGCATGTACATGTGAATACCGGCGGTGCCGTCTTCGTTGACCGGCGGCAGCCCTTCCAGTCGCGGAATCTGCGCCGACAAGCCGGCACCGACGGTGTCCATGAGATACTTACCCACGACACCGCTGCTGTTGGCGATGCCATTCGGGAACAGCGTGCTCTTGGAATTCAGCATGATGCGCGACGTTTCACATGCGCTTGCGGCCAGCACGATCACCTTCGCAGTCACGTGATGATCGACCCGCGTGAGCTTGTCGATGTAGTGCACGCCACTGGCCTTGCCCTGCGCGTCGATACTGACTTCGCGCACCATGGCGTCGGTAATCAACGTGACGTTGCCGGTGGCCATCGCCGGCGGAATGAGCACGGTGGTGCTCTGGAAGTTTGCCTTGATCGAACAGCCGCGACCGCAGTCGGTGGCGTAGAAGCAGGCCATGCGTTCGTTCATACTCTGTCGCAGCACGCGCTGCGCGAGCGCGTTGCCGGGATGCAGCTTGGCCGGAAGCCGTGCCGAGTCCTGGCGCTGCGTGAGCACCGCGCGATGCGCCGGGATCACGGGAATCTGAAGCGGATCGCACGCCTGCTTGGCGAGCAGCTCATACGAGCGCGCGGCCGGCGGCGGCTGCAACACACCGGGCGACGAGCGCGGCGTGTTCTCCAAGTCATCCTCACCACCGTACACGCCGATCAGCAACTCGGTCTTGTCGTAGTACGGCGCCATCGTCTCGTACGTCATCGGCCAGTCGGCACCGAGCCCGTCACGCGACTTGGGCTTGAAGTCGTACGGTCCCATGCGCAGCGAGATGCGGCCCCAGTGGTTGGTGCGCCCACCCAGCATGCGCGAACGCCACCAGCTGAACTGGCTGCCCGGCGCGGTGGTGAACGGCTCGCCCGGCACCCGCCAGCCGCCGTCGACCGTGGCATCGTAGAAACCGAACGGCTTGTTCGCATCGCCGCTGCCGCGCAGGGGCGCGTCTTTCGGGGTCTGGAACATCGGCGTTTCCGTGACCGGGTCGTAGTCACGCCCCGCTTCGAGCAGCAGCACCTTGAGCCCCTGCACCGACAGCTGATAGGCGGCCATGCCACCACCGGCGCCGGAACCGACCACGATGACATCGTACTGCGGCGCAACTTTGGAACGGGAGGACACGAGAACACTCCTCTACGGGCGGGATGCGGGGGTGCACCGATGCACCGGTTGGCAAAGGTATCGCTCGGACGGCAAGTTCGGGGGCGCGTGGAGCATTTGCGGCGCACGGACGGCGGCGGGCGAATGGCGCCGCGGACTCATCACGTTTCGATCGGGGGCGTACATTGGGTCGATTCCCTCTTCGCCACCGCCGACGCACCCGCCCATGAACCGATTCCTCGCCCTGGGATTGCTCGCCGCCCTGACCGCGCCCCGCCACGCCGGCGCGCAGGGTCGCGAGACCGACACCCTCAGCACCGCGTCAGCGCTCGCGCGCGTGTCGTATCTCACGCAGCTGGATCTGCTCGATGATACGCGAAGCGACGAGGCCCGCTGCGGCGCGGCCGCGTCGCTGAACGCGTACCTGTTGCTGGGCGGAGACCTCGACGTGGTGGCGCGCCTGCTTGGTCTGCCGTTGGACCATACGATCGGCACGGCGCATCGGGTGCAAGACCACCTGTATCGGCACGCCGACGTGGACGGCGTGGCGGGGCTGATCGGGTCCACCAAACCGATCACCAACGCGAGTGGGGCGATCGTCACCTCGCGTCGTTCCGCCACCGACGAGTTTCATCGGATTCTCGACGTGCTGGGGTTACGCGCCGAACCACTCTTCGGAAGCACGCTGGCCACGGTAGGAGACCGCACGCGCGCGGTTGAGGCGTATCTGCGTCGCGCGGGGGATGCCGTGTTCATCGTAGGCGCCGATGCCGATCTCAGTCGCGGCGCACGACCGAGCCGTGCGCCGACGGCAAGTTCGGCCAATCACTACATCGTCCTCGTGCGGTCAGGCGGCGCGTGGCAAAAAGTAGACAGCTGGTACCGCCCCGGGCAGCGCACCGTGTCACCACTGTCCGTCGCCGAGGTGCGGGGATTCCTGCACAACACGCCAGTCACACCGTGGGGCATCGTGCGCGACGCGAACAGTGCACCGCGCCTGGCGCAGGTGGGCTATCGCACCCCACCGGAAGGCCGCGATCTCACGCGCGCCACGGCACCACGCGCCGCGACACCACTGGCGCCGACACCGCTCGTGCCGCTCGACGTGTTTCGGGTGGAGACCGCCAACGATCCGCGCCTCTCGCCCGATGCCAAGCGCGTCGTGTACGTGCGACAGAGTTACGACATCATGCGCGACAGCAAGCGGTCGCAACTCTGGATGGTGAATGCCGACGGATCGTCGCATCGACGGCTGACCGCAGCGGACGGCAATGATCGCGCCCCGCAATGGACCCCGGCGGGCGACGCGATTGTCTACCTGTCGGACGTGGACGGCACCACGCAACTGTTCCGCCGCAACGTGAGCGGTGAGGAGACCGTGCGGCTCGCGACGTTGCCCGCCGCACCGGAGTGGTTTGCGATCTCGCCAGACGGCTCACAGATCGCGTTCGCGATGCTGGTCGCGGCGCCGTCGCGCGTCCCGACTGGGTTACCGGTCGCGCCGGCGGGCGCCACGTGGGCGCCGCCGGCGATTGTGGCCACCGATACGCGCTACCGCAGCGATGGCCTGGGGCTGCTGCCAACCGGTCGCGCCGAGTTGTTTGTCGTGCCATCCGCTGGTGGCACGCCGCGACGCCTGACCTCGGGCGGGGTGCTGCACTTCGGCCGCGCCTACGGCGCGACGCCGGGCATCTGGGCACCCGATGGCGCCTCACTCATCGTGACCGCGAACGGCACACCGTCACCGGATCTCAACGCACGCGCCTCCGATCTGTTCGAGGTCCGCGTGCGCGACGGCGTCGTCACGCCCGTGTTCCGTCGTCGCGGCACCAACCGGTCGTCAGCGGTGTCTCCCGATGGGAAATGGCTCGCCTTTGTCAGCGTGGCCGATTCCGGTCACGCCTGGACACAACCGCGGCTGTGGCTGATGTCGCGCGAGGCCGATGCCAAGCCCACGCTGCTGTCGGCCGGGTTCGATGCCGCGATCGAGAACCCCACGTGGCTCCCCGATGGCAGTGGTTTGCTCTTCCTGGCCGATCGCCAAGGTCGCGCGGGGCTGTGGCGCATGGCGCTCGACGGATCGACCACGCAGGTGGCCGACTCACTGGCGAGCGACCTCGAAGCGTACGGTGGCGGCCAGGCCTTCTCGATGAGTCGCAGCGGTGCCGTGGCAATGACCCGTGGATCGCCGGTGTCACCGGGCGATCTCTGGTTCACCGCTCCCGGTGACACACGGGCCACGCGTCTCACGGCGGTGAACGACGACCTGCTCGCCGAGCGGCAGGTCGGACAGGTGAGTTCGTTCTGGTCGAAGTCCTCGAAAGACGGCCTGCCGATTCAATCGTGGGTGATCACCCCGCCCGGCTACACGCCCGGCAAGAAGTATCCACTCATTCTCGAGATCCACGGCGGTCCGTTCCTCGCGTACGGCGATCGGTTCGATCTCGAGAAGCAATGGATGGCGGCGCAGGGCTACGTGGTGCTGTACGTGAATCCGCGCGGCTCCACCAGTTACGGCGAAGCGTTTGCGCGGCTCATCGACAAGACGTATCCCAGTGATGATGCCGACGATTTGTTGACCGCGGTCGATTCGCTGGTGGCGCGCGGCATCGCCGACCCAGCGCAGCTGTACGTGACCGGCGGCAGCGGCGGTGGATTGCTCACCGCGTGGCTCACCGCGCGAACCTCGCGATTCCGCGCAGCGGCGGTGCTGTATCCCGTCGTGAACTGGACCAGCGAAGTGTTGACCGCCGACATGGGCGTGAATTTTCAGGGACACTGGCTGCGTGGGACGCCGTGGGAGAACCCCACGCATTACTGGGCGCAGTCGCCGTTGTCGCGCGTGGCGAGCGTGCACACCCCAACCCTCGTGATGGGTGGAGACGCCGACTATCGCACGCCGTTTGGCCAGTCGGAAGAGTGGTTCACCGCCCTCCGCTTGCGCGGCGTCCCCACGGAACTCGTGCGACTGCCGGGTGAACCGCATGGCGCGCGCGTGCGCGCCAGTCACTACATGGCGAAGGTCGCGTACATCACGGATTGGTTTGCGCGGCATCGTGACACGCCCTGCTGCGCGCTGCGCTCGGCCGAACATACCGACGCACTCACCGCGTTCGCCGACTCGGCCGCCCGTGGCGACTTCGGCTACGTCGACGCCCTGCACGTGATGCGCGACGGGGTGCCCCTCATCTCGCGCACGTTTCCGCGCAGCTATACCGGGGTGTATCCGATGAAATCGCCGCCGGGCACGTACAACTATCAGGATACGAACTGGCATCCGTTCTATCAGGGCAGTGCGCTGCACACGTTGCAGTCGGTGAGCAAGAGCATCACATCGCTGGTGTACGGGGTCGCCATCACGCGCGGCGCGATCACCACGATCGATCAGCCCATTGCTCGCTTTCTGCCGGCGCATGCCACGGCGTTTCGCGATCCGGTACGGAAGCAGATCACGATCCGGCACTTGCTCACGATGACGTCGGGCATCGACTGGCCGGAGGGCGGTGGGTACGGCAGCAATGACGACATCACGCAGCGCATGGAGACCAGCGCCGACTGGGTGTCGATGGTGCTGGCGCAACCCATGGCCACGGCGCCCGGCAGCACGTACCACTACAACGATGGCGCCGCGGCGCTGTTGGCCGAAGTGTTCCGCGGCGCGACCGGCATGGACCTGCAAGCGTATGCCAACCAGTATCTCTTCACGCCGCTCGGCATCACGCGCTTCCACTGGAAGCGATCGTCGGGCGGACTCACCGATTCCGAAGGTGGCGTGTACCTCGAGCCCTCGGACCTCGCCAAGATCGGCCAGCTCATGCTGGATCAGGGCGTGTGGAACGGCACGCGCCTCGTGACTGCGGCGTGGGTGGCCGAGTCGGTGCGCGGGCAACTGCCCACCAAGCCCGGGCAGCCGCCCATGCGCACGAACTATGGCCTCATGTGGTGGACCGTCGGCCCTGGCGTGCTGCAGGATGCCGGCGCGTTTTCCGCGCGGGGGTACGGCGGACAATATCTGTTCGTCTTCCCGAAAACGCGCACCGTGGCGGTGTTAAATCAGTGGATGTTCAAGGGACAGGAGATCTCCGCGCTCGAGTTCGCGCGACGCATCGAAAAGGCGTTGGCAACCATGCCGTAACGACGGCGTGGTGCGACGCCGACGGGTCCCCTACCCGAGGGCGTCGGGCAACCGCGTCTCCCCGCCCGTCACGCCGAGCCGTGCGATGATCGCGGCGGCGTGCGGGTAGCGCGCCGTCAGATCATCCACGCGCCCGGCCTCGAAACAGTTCGGTGTGAATCCTGGCGCCATCGTGCAGCCGTACAGCGCATGCTGGCCACCGGGCAGCAGACACCCGGCCTGCCAGGTACCGGCCGGCACCACGTACTGCACCTCCTGACCGGCGAGCGGATCCGTGCCCATGACCACGTGGCTGGTGCGGCCATCCTCATGCAGCAGATACAGCACGAACGGATCGCCTGAATAGGCGTGCCACACTTCGTCGCGCGTGAGACGATGAAAGCGCGACAAGCTGCCCAAGGTGTCGGCAAAGCAGCCGATCATCGCCGTGCCGGCGGGCGCACTCGTGCCGTCCCCGTCGTTCGCGCGCCACGTCTCGCGATACAGGGTGCCTTCGATCGGCAGTCGCTGGAATCGGTAGTGGCGAAGTAAGACCATGGTGTCGGCAGGCACCGCCACGCCCGGAAAGTGCGCAAGCGCCATGACGTCGACGATCGCCGCCAGATCGATGGGCCCGTAGCAGTGCGGATACAGCTCACCGGATGAGTTGTCCTTCGGTGATGCCGAGGGCAGCGGAGCCGGTGGCTCGTACACGAGCGGCGCCGTCAGCAACGTAGGATCGATGACCAGCACCACGAGGTCGGGCACGCCTACGAAGTACGCCGCGGCCGTCGGTAACACCTGATGCGCGCGCGACAGATGGATGAACCCCTCGCCATCAAGGCTATCGGCGCGGTAGTGGCCCGTCGCCTGCGCCAGCACGGCGGCTTCGCGGCTGCAGATGTGAAAGACGGCAGAATCGTGGGCGACAGTCATGATCGAGGACGGCGAGCGGGAGGGGTGCGGGCGTCGTGCCAATGCGTCGCACCAAGTTATCACGCGCCGTCTTGCCGCGAGCTACACCACGCCAGAGATTGGCGTATGCCTCCTGATCTGCAGAGCATTCAGCTCATCGCCGTGACGTCGATCTTCCTGGCCTTCGGCCTCGCCGAGGTGTTCATCGGGAAGTTCTTTGCCCAGGAAGCGGGCCGAGAGGACAACCGGCTCGACGTAGCGGTCGGGATCATGTTCCCACTGGTCTCGGGCAGCGTGTTTGCCCTGTCGCGGGCCCTATGCGCGTGGCTGATCCCCGACCTGCGGGACGCATGGGCCGACTGGCCGCTGTGGGCCATGGTCGGCGTGCTGTTGGTCGCCGACGATTTTACGCAGTACTGGTGGCACCGGCTCTCCCACACGTCCGTGATGTGGCCGCTGCATCGCGCGCACCACAGCGCGTCGTACATGAGTGTGCGTGTGGTGTACCGGAACAACCTGTTCTACTACGCGATGATGCCCGGTCTGTGGTTCGGCGGGGCGCTGCTCTACATGGGATTCGGCTGGACGTTCGTGTGGTACAGCGTCGTAAAGCTGCTGGTGATCATCGGCGCGCACTCGGCGGTGCGGTGGGATCAGTGGCTGTACCGGTACCGCGTGCTGCATCCGCTGGCGTGGGTGCTGGAGCGCACGATCTCCACGCCTGCGACGCACTACGCGCATCACGCGCTCACGCAGGACGATGGCATTGGGTTGTACCAGGGGAACTACGGCAACCTGCTTTTCGTGTGGGACATCCTCTTCGGTACGTACCGCATCACGCGGCAGTATCCGCCGGCGTATGGGCTCAACGACGACCGACGCCACGGGCAAGAAACGTGGTACCATCAGCTGTTCTTCCCGTTGGTGAAATCGCGACGGGCGGAGACGGTGTTGGGACACGAAAAGCACCTGCCGATCGATTGATCGTCGTGATCGGGTACGCCCCGATCACGACGTCCATCCACATTGCGGGTTACTGCTTCGGCGGCATCAACACGGTGTTGATGACATGGATCACACCGTTGGACGCGGCAATATCCGTCGCGGTGACTTCGCTCACACCGTTGAGCATGACTTTGCCGTCGACCACCTTGATCGCGATTTTGCTGCCTTCCAGCGAGGTCGCTTCGGGGAGTGTGGTCACGGTCGAGGCGGGCACGTTGCCCGCGATCACGGAATACATGAGCACCTTCGTCAGCGCGGCTTTGTCGGCGAGCAACGCGTCGAGATCCTTGGCCGGAATCTTGGCGAAGGCCTCATCGGTTGGTGCGAGCACCGTGAACGGACCAGCGCCCTTCAGCGTCTCAACCAGACCGGCGGCCGTCAGCGCCTTCACGAGCGTGTTGAACGTGCCGGCGGCGATCGCGGTCTCGACAAGGTCCTTCGGGGCCGGCGCGTCAGCCAGTGGAGCGGCCGCCACGCTGTCCGCAGCCGACATGGCGTCATCGGACTTCTCGCCCGAACAGGCAGCGAGCATAACAATGGACAGTGCGACAATCGTACGACGGATCATAAGATGTGCTCGTCAAGAGAGTGAGACGGTCCCGCGCGATGCGCAGGCCGCAGTACGGACCAACGCGACGATGCAAGATTCTAGCCCGTCTCAACACACGCGCAGCCGTTCGCGGCACGCGCGTGGTCACACCACGCCCATTGGGTGGCCCGCCCCTTGCAACCGAGGAGGCGACGGCGAGCAGGTTCGTCCCGTCACCTCGATTCACCGGCAGCAAGGAGCACGATGTCCAGCGATACGAGCAAGGAAGCGGTCTCGGTCATGAATGCGCTGATCGAAACCTGCCGCGATGGCGAGCAAGGATTTACGGCGGCGGCGGCGCGCGCCGACAGCGCCGATCTCAAGCAGCTGTTCTCGACGCTCGCCACGCAGCGCAAGACGTTTACGCATGACCTCGAAGTAGAGATCGAACGGATCGGAGGCACCCCCGCCGACATGGGGCATGCGGCTGGTCTCGCGCATCGTGGGTGGATGGCCGTGAAGGCGGCCGTCTCGGCCGACGATGATCAGTCGATTCTCGACGAATGCGAGCGTGGCGAGGACTATGCCAAGAAGGCCTACGCGGATGCGCTCGGCAAAACACTCCCGAGTGACGTGCGGCCGTTGGTGATGCGCCAGGCCGACGACGTACGCTCCGCGCACGACAAAGTCCGCGACCTCCGGAATCAGCACCGTGCGGCGAAGCCGCAAGACCACGACCGCCCGACCACGTAGCAGACGCGCGTGCCATTACACGAGAAAGCGCCGCCGGCATCCCTTCGGATACCGGCGGCGCTGTCCGTGATGCACGCAGCTGTTACGGCGTGATCTTCCTCGGCGCCTGCTGCTTGATCTTCTCCATATACTTCTGGAAGAAGAGCTTGTGGATGTCCATCATGTTGATCTCGCGACCCTGGATGTACGACTGGATGATGTTGCTCGTCATGTCCAGCGGCGTCCCCGACGTGATCAGGAGCGTGGCTTCCTTGCCGACTTCGAGCGAGCCCACCTTGTCGGAAATGCCCATCGACTCAGCGGCATTGATCGTCACCGCCTTGAGCGCTTCCTCCTCGGGCAATCCGAACGCCACGGCAACACCGGCTTCCCATGGCAGGCGATAGCTATAAAGGCCACCGCTGCCACCGGCGATTGCGAACTTCACACCGGCCGCATGCAGCTTACCCGGCGTGGCGTAGGCGTTATCGTAGCTCTCGTACTGCCGGTCGGGCGCCGACATCGTGGACGTGAGAATCACCGTGATCTTTTCTGCCTTGAGGCGATCGGCGACGAACAGCGCATCACGCCCGCCACGAATCACCAGCTTCACGCCCTCGGCCTTGGCCCACGTGATCGCGTCGTTGATCTGCGCCGCGCCTTCAGCCGCTACCACCACGGGGATCGCGCCATCGAGCGCCGGAATCATGGCGGCGTAGCGTGAATCGGTGCGGACGGTCTGATTGGACTTCACGGCGTCCCGATAGGCACGGGCCTCGGAGAACCAATCCTTGATCTGCTGCACCTGTTCGGCATAGGTCTTCGGCGGCGGACCGGCCGGACCACCGCGACCGCCAGGACCACCACCGCCGAACCGGCCACCCGGCCGCGCGTTGGGATCGGGCCACTTCACGTTGAGCGCGGCGGCGCCCTTCATCGACATCTCTTCCCACGTCCAGCCTTCGAGCGACATCGCCGACGACAGCCCTGAGATCACGCCACCTTCCGGCGTGCTGAAGGCCACCAGCACGCCCGCCGAACGCGTCGTACCGATGTGCCGGCTCTCCGCGTTCACCGCGACTTCGGCGCGCACATTGGGATTGAAGTCGCCCTGTTCGCGGATGTCATTCGACACGTCGACCGAACCGATCTCGGTGAGACCGACCGTGCTGTAGGCGTCGATGAGACCGGGATAAATGTGCTTGCCCGCGACATCCACGACCTTGGCACCGCGCGGCGCCGCCACGTCGGGTCCGCCGATGGCCGTGATCTTGCCGCGATCGAGCACGATCGTGCCGTTGGTGATCGTCCCCTTGGTCACCGTGTGAATCGTGGCGCCGCGCAGCACGACCGGCTGCTCCTGTGGGGCCACCGTCATGCGTTCCTGCGCCGTCACGGCGCGGGGAGCGAGCAGTCCGGTCACCGCGGTCGCCAGTGCCAACGTCGCGAGGCGCGCGGTGGTGTTCATGGTTCGCATGGTGTGATGGGTCGAGAGGAATGGACGGGTCACTTGCGCGCTCCTTCACCGCCGCGACCGCGCGCCGGACCAGCGGCGGGCGTCTCGGTGGCACCGGCCGTGATCACGGCCTGAATGAGCTGCGCGCGCTGCTTCGCGATATCCTCGCGGAGCACCTTGTCGTCGTCGAGCGTGAAATACTTCTTGCCGTCCACCCACGTCTGCTCAGCCTTCGTGAACTGCGACAGCGGGTTGCCGTTCCAGATCACGAAGTCGGCGTCCTTGCCGGCTTCGAGCGAACCCAAGGTCTTGTCGACCGCGATGGCCTTGGCCGCGTTGATCGTGACCGTCGAGAGGGCGTCGATTTCGTTCACGCCCGAGCGCAACAGCTTGCCCGCTTCCCAGTTCATGCGGGTCGAGATTTCCGCGTCGTCGGAGTGCAGCGACGTGACCACGCCGGCTTCCATGAGCAGACGCGCGTTGTACGACGTGGCATCATACGCCTCGAGCTTGAACGCGCCCCAGTCGCTCCACACCACCGCCGCCACGCCCGACTTCTTGAGTTCACTGGCGATCTTGTACGCTTCCACGCCGTGCTGCAGCGTCTGGATGCGGAAGCCGAATTCTTCCGCGAGGCGAACCAGCGCCAGGAATTCGTCAGCGCGATAGCCGTGCGACGACACCAGCAGCTTCTGGTTGAGGATGTCGAGCAGCGCTTCCATGCGCAGATCCTTGCGCGGCGGAAGGCCCGTCTTCGTCTTCTCCCAGCTCTTCCATTCCTTCTCGTAGTCACGCGCGGCCAGGAAGTGATCGCGAATGATTTCCTGTACGCCCATACGCGTGTTGGGATACCGCGTCGGGCTGCGCTTCGGGTTCTCACCGAGCGCAAACTTCACGGTGCGCGGCGCGCCCACGATCTTGTACTCGTCGGGGAGCGAGCCCCACCGGATTTTCACGAACACGTTTTCGCCGCCAATCGGATTCGCCGAACCGTGCTTGATCATCGTGGTGGTGAGGCCGCCGGCGAGCTGACGATAGAACCAGATGTTGTTGTGCGTGAGCACGTCGCCCATCTGCACCTCGGGGACGATCGCGAAGCCCGATTCGTTCACATCGCTCACACCCGAGTGCGTATGCGGATCGATCAGCCCCGGCGTGACGTGCTTGCCGGTGGCATCGATGATCACGGCGCCGGCGGGCGCGGCGAGCTTCTGCCCCACCCGTACCACCTTGCCGGCCTGTACCAGCAGATCGGCGTTCTCGAGGCGCCCCTGCGGTCCCTGCGTCCACACGGTGGCGTTGCGCACGAGCAGCACGGTGGGCTGTGCCGGCGCCGCCGCACGGCCGAACTCCATGGCCGGCCGGACGAACGGCAGATCGATCTTCGGCACCTTCACCGCCACCGTCCCACGGGCGGGACCTTCGAAGGCTTCGGTGCGCGCGCCGCGGTAGCGCGCGTCGGTCCCGTTCGGGAGCGACAGCCACCCGAAGAACGTCGTGTCACTCACCGACCCGGCCAGCAGCAGCGAGCCTTCCTGGCCAAGCGGCTCGCCGGCGAACGTCGCTTCCAGACGACCGGTTTCGGCGATGATCCGCACCGACGAGAGTGGCACAGGTCGACGACCGGGCATTTCCACCGTGCCACGGATGCGATTGAGCGGCCCGTCGAGACGCAGCGTGACATTCTTAAACGTGCCGGCATCGTCGGACGTGATCGCCCACGTGCCGCGCGGGTCCACCTGCGGCGGCCGCGTGACACCGTACTGCCGTCCCTGCACCCACACGTCGCGCACGGCCGACTCTTCGGTGAAGAGATCGCCCTCGCTGATCACGAAGTTGGCCGCCTTGCCGACGGCGATCGTGCCGTGCGTCTTCTCGATGCCGAGGAACGTGGCGGGCACGGTGGTGAGCGCCGCCAGCGCCTTGTCGGGCGCGAGGCCACGCGCCACGGCGGTGCGGAGATTCGGAAGGAACTGCGTGAGCGAGGAGAGGCCATCGGCGGTGATGGCGAACGGCACGCCGGCGGCAGCCAGCTGCGCCGGGTTGGTGGGCGCGAGGTACCAGTGCCGGAGATCGGCCAGCGACACGTTGGCCGCCGCTTCCGGGCTCGACACGTTCGGCGCGTCGGGGAAGTTCAGCGGCAGAACCATCGGCTGCGAGCGCCCCTTCAGCACGTCGAGCAGTCGGTATTCCTGACCGTTGCCGCGAAACCACGGCGTGAGCTTGTAGTCCTGCGCGAGCTTATAGGCGCGGAGGTACTCCTCTTCACTCCGGGTCTCGAACATCACCGGCTGCGTGCCCTTCACGGCCTTGCCGAGGGCCGCCAGCGCCTCACTCGTTTCCGGCGGCAGCAACGAGCGGCCACTCGTTTCGTAGGCCCCCCACGCGCGGCCATACCACTCGGCGTCCATCAACGTCTGCTTCATCAGCGCGACGGTGCCCATGGAGGAGTTGGGATACATGCCGCCAAGGGCGAAGGAGCGCTGGAAGCCCACCGCCTGCGCGAGGTCCGGGCGCAGCACGCGTTCGCGCACGCCGGCATCGCCGAGGCTGACCACCGTGGCGGTGCCGCGGAAGATGCCCTGACGCGGCACGGCGAGCGCGGTCCCGAAGCCGAGGGAGCGGAGCGCCGTGCGACGCGTGGAGTCGTCCTTGAAATTGGCGGTCGTGCTGAACCACGCGCGCACCTGTGGATTCCAGTGCGTCGGGCCCACGTCGCCACCCTGCGGCGGCGCATCGCCGCCAAGGTCGGCGGAGGCATCGACGAAGCCGGGATAGACCGTGAGCCCCTTCAAGTCCCACACGCGGGCGCCAGCGGGCGCCGCCATGCCGGCGCCGACGGCCGTGATGAGCCCGTTGCGGACGACGATCGTGGCGTTGGCCAGGACCTGGCCGGGGGCGGTGACGACGCGCGCCCCCACCAGGGCGTGGTAGCCCGTGCTGTTGTCGCGCAGGCCGGTCACCGGCTCCGTGCGCGAGGACTGCTGGGCCTCGAGCGATCCGGCAGCGAACGCGGCCAGGCCGAGGAGGAAACGAAACGCTCTCACAAAGGGCTCGGGATACGGGAGGGAGAATGCGATCGGAACAGGACAAGTATGCGGCCTGTGCGCGCGCGCGTCGAGGACAGCGCCTTAGCCGCTACTCCTCGGCCGGTACCACGCCGTTGGCTATGTCCTCGGCGCGCTGCCGGGCGGCGTCCTGCCGCTGCTGGAGCTTCGCCGTCTTCTTCTGCTGGCGTTCCTGCTCTTTCTTCCGCTTCTCGAATTCGTAATTCGGTTTCTTGGCCACGTGGTCGTAAAGTCAGGAGAGATGGAGCAGGCTGGATCGCGAGATGGCACACTCGGAAGGATTGCCCGTGCTCACACCGTCTACAACAGCGCGCCCGAATAAAAGTGCGGCGGGTGGGTGGCCCCGCCCGCTACTTACTGCGTCGCCACCGCCCCTCGGCCGCCGCGCAGCACGTACTTTTGGATCTTGCCGGTGGCGGTCTTCGGGAGTTCATCCAGGAAGGTGACCCCCTTGGGGATCTTGAAGCCCGCCAGCCGCTCGCGGGCAAAGGCCTCCACCTCGCTTGCCGTGAGCACGGCGTTGGGCTTGCACACCACGAAGGCGTGCGGGGCCTCCCCCCACTTCTCGTGCGGCAGGCCGACCACGGCCACCTCCTGCACCGCCGGATGCCGCAGCAGCACGCCCTCGATCTCCACTGAGGAGATGTTCTCCCCGCCGCTGATGATGACGTCCTTGATGCGGTCGCGGATTTCCATGTAGCCGTCGGGGTGCACCACCGCTGCGTCGCCAGAATGAAACCAGCCACCCATCATCGCGCGCGCCGTGGCCTCGGGATCGCGGTAGTAGCCATCCATCACCACGTTCCCGCGCACCACGATCTCCCCTATGGTCGCGCCGTCGCGCGGCACCGTCTCGCCGTGCTCGTCGATCACGCGCAGTTCCCCCGACGTGATCAGCTCCACCCCCTGCCGGGCCTTGAGCGTCGCACGCTCGGCCGCCGGCAGCCCTGCCTGTTCGGGACGCGGCTCGCTCACGCTGATCAGCGGCGACACTTCGGTGAGGCCGTACACGTGGGTGATCGTCCATCCGAGTTCCTCTTCGACCCGCTCGATCGTGTGCGCCGCCGGGGCGGCACCCGCCGTGAGCACGCGCACGCCGCGCGGCGCCTGCACGCGCAACGCCGCTGGGGCATTGGCGATCATGATCAGCACCGTCGGCGCCGCGCACAGCATGGTGCCGCGTTCCTCCGCCAGCAGCTGAAATACCGTGGGCGCATCGACCTTGCGCGTGCACACGTGCGTGCCGCCCACGGCGGTCACGATCCACACGAACGTCCAGCCATTCGCGTGAAACATCGGCAGCGTCCACAGATACCGATCGGCGCACGTCATCGGATGATGCACCAGCGTACCCACCGCATTCACCCACGCATTGCGGTGCGTGATCATCACGCCTTTCGGTTTCGCCGTGGTCCCGCTGGTGTAGTTGATCGCCAGCAGATCGCCCTCGGCGATGGCCGGCCGCACGAACGACGGCGAGGCCGACGCCACCAACGCCTCGTAGTCCAGCCATCCGTCACCACCGCCCTCCAGCGCCACGAAGTGCTCCACCGCGGGCATCTCGTGGCGCACACGGTCCACCAGATCGAGGAAGTCGGCGTGCACGCACAACACACGACTCCCCGAGTGGTTCACCATGTACACCCAGTCGGCCGGGAGCAGACGGTAGTTGAGCGGCACGATCGCGGCCCCCACCTGCGGCACCGCATAAAAGCCTTCGAGATGCGCGTGCGTGTTCGGCGCGATGTACGCCACACGATCCGCGGGAACGACCCCCAACGTCTGTAGCGCCTGCGACCAGCGGTCACATCGCTCCAGAAACTCGGCGTACGTCCATCGCTGATCGCCATCCACCACCGCCTCGCGATCACCGTACAGCGCACGCGCACGACGGGCGAAATCCATCGGCGTCAACGGAACCTGCATGGCAGCACCTACGGGAAGGGGATGACGATGCCGCTCTCGGCTGGCACGGCTCTGGCGATCTTACGGGACGCATCAGATCGCGGCAACCCGGATCATTCCCTGCAGCCAAGCCGAGCCAGAAGTCCGCGCTCCTACCGGTCACCTTCGCTGAGCGGCGCGCTACAGGCGCCCCGAGCGCATCGCTTCCTCAACCCAGGTGGCGTACTCCTCCTGCATGCAGGTACCACACGGTCGGTAGCCGGCGGCGATGGCGGTTGCCTCGTCCGCGAAGAAGACCCGATGCTTCGCATATCCCGTGGGGAGCGAGCCGACCGCGCTGCGGCAGTCGAGGCGCCCATAGACCTTCCGCCGGCGGTTCCCACCAAGCGTGCCCGGTACCGCACTCAGCACGTCCTGTCCGTCTGGGCCAATCAGTATGTATTGTTTTCCGGTCATGGCCTAAAGATGCGACGATGCTCGGGAGGTGTGTAGCGCTGCGCGCCGCTGCAGCGAAACGTGAGGCGACCCGGAGCTGAACGGTACAGGGGGCGCCCGCATTGCGGCCCGCATGCCAGCCATCGACTCGGTGATGATAGCCGATGGCAAAAGGCGCCAACCTAGCCGCCATGCAGGACGGCTGGCCCCGCACGATGGCCTTGCTCAGGCAGCGGTTGGGTGTGCAAGCGCGTCGGATGAATGCGGCAGCCGGTGCATCACGTCGGTGAGCACCTGCTGCAGCGCCGCGCTGGCCACCGAGACCTGTAGTGAGGTGAGTGCATCATCAGGACTTTCCAGATTGATCCCCGGGGCATGATAGAGCCCCCACTGCGACGCTTTGCCTGACAACAGCATATCGACGGTAGGCACGCGAAAGGCGGCCGCGGCGTGTGCAATGCTCGTGTCGGGGGTAAACAGCGCATCCGCCCGTGACACCAGCGCGAAGGCCTCACGCAACGAGCGAGTGCGGACATAGCGGCCTTGCGTCATGGTGGCGAGAGACTCGCCCAGCGCTTGCTCGTCTGGTGCCGACATGACACACAGCTGCAGTGCGGGCACACGCGTGCGTGCCGCAGCGATCACGGCCGCATACGAGTCGAGTGGCCAACGACGCGATGTTTTCCCGGCGCTGATGTTCACCAGAAGCCGGAGTGGCGCCTGGGCAGACGCTGAGCTGGTGACGGCCGGAGCCCACACCAATTCAGCCTGCGCGCTTTCGTCAGGCGTTAACGCAATCACCGGGGCCGGGCTCACCAACGCCGCATCGGCGCGAAACGGAGCGATAAACAGCGCGAGGTGATCCACGATGTGCGCGGCGAGCGGCAGCGACGCGATGACCGGCGCGTACAGTTCGTCGAGTCCCCGCCCTGCCGTACCGACTCGACGACGAGCACCGGACGCCAGCATGAGCAGCAACGTGGTCACCGACGGCGCGGTGGGCATGCAATCCACCACCACGTCGTAGTCGCGGGCGCGCATATCCTGCACCGAGCGCCAGACACTTCGCCAGCTGGCGCGATTGAGTACGAGGACATCGTGAACGAGTGGCTCATGCGACAACACCGGGGCGTTGGCCGGCGACGCCAAGACATCCAGGTGCACATTCGGCGCTCCGCCAATGGCGCGCAACACACCCGTTGAGACGATCATATCGCCAATCCGGTCGGGGCGGAGAAACAACACCCGCTGTGGCCCTGCCCTCCGGTGCGACGGGTGTCGCCGTTCACGCCATAGATCGTGCAGGCGTACGCACGCAGCAAGCAGGCGCACCATACGCCGACGCCACCACAACTCCAATCGTTTGCCGAAACGTGAATCAGCGGCCATGGTCAGGCACAACCATTCCGTCGCGCGGCACGATGACGAGGAAGTCGCAGGAGTGGCGCGGCATGCAAAAAACCTAAAGGTGTAATGTGAATTGCAACACCCGCGGGCACATGGGTTTGGCGCCGATGTCAGCGCGTGTGCGTGGACCACCACAGACTGGCTTCGGTGCCCGCCACACCCCACCGCTTCCGGCCGTCCCCTCTCGGGTGCACACTCCCTTCGAGACCGAACGCCTCTGTGCCAATCGCCCGCCCTCCATCATGCCCCTTCGCGCCCTCGCCCTTCGCGCCTTCGCGCTCTTCGCCCTCCTCGCCGTCGGCGCGCCGCGGGCCCCGCTCTCGGCTCAGCCTTCACGCACTACCATCGTGATGCTCGGCACGGGCACCCCCATCCCCGACCCCGATCGCGCCGGCCCCGCCGTGGCCATCGTAGTGGATAGCACCGCGTACGTGTTCGACGCTGGCGCGGGCGTGGTGCGACGGGCCGCCGCCGCGGAACGGAGCGGTGTGCCCGCGCTGCGCGCGCAGCAGTTGGGCCATGTGTTTCTCACCCATCTGCACTCCGATCACACCATGGGACTCAACGACGTGATCTTCACGCCATGGATCCAGGGGCGCGAGACGCCGTTACAGGTGTTCGGACCGCCGGGCACGCAGCGGTTGGTGAACGGCATTCTCGATGGCAACAATGAAGACATCAAGGAGCGTATCGCCAGCGCCGGCGGTCCGTCGGCCACAGCGTGGAAGGCCGCCGTGCACGAGATCACCGAAGGCGTGGTGTATCGGGACGCGCGCGTGACCGTGCGCGCCTTTGCGGTGCCACACAGCGCGTGGCCGCACGCCTTTGGTTACAAGATCACCACGCCCGACCGTACCATCGTCATCAGCGGCGATGCGCGGGCCAATCCGGCCATTGCGCGCGAGTGCAACGGCTGCGACGTGCTCATTCACGAGGTGTACTCCGACGCCGGGCTGCAGACCGTCGGGGCGGGGCGTCGGCCGTATCACCAGCAGGCACACACATCGGCGACACAGCTGGCCGACATCGCCACCGCCGCCAAGCCGACGCTGCTCGTGCTCTATCACCAGCTGGTGTGGAAGTCCACCGACGAGCAGCTGCTGGCCGAAGTACGGGCGCGGTACGGCGGGCGCGTGGTGTCAGCGAAGGATCTCGACAAGTACTGACCGCACCGAGAGGTGCGGCAGGTCAGCGAGGCCTTACGGGCGGATCAGTCCGAGCCAGTACGCCTGCGCTCGCTGAAAGGCTTGCGCGCCGGCCGTCCGACCAATGGCGCGGCCCGTCACATCGGCATCCCGAAAGTGAATCCCACCGTAGAGGCGGGAGAGGCCCGCCTGATCCGCCGCCTCAGTGAAGCTGGGCCAGGTCAACACGACCGCCACCTCAGGCGCACTGGGCTCAGCCTTGAAACTGCGCGGCGCGATCGTGGCGCTCGCGCCGAAGTTGTCGCTGCCGGTAAAGCGCTTGAGGACTTCGGCCGCCGCCGAGCTGAACGCGCTGTGGCCGCTGGTGTACTCGGCAAACGGTGGCGTGGGAAAGAACGCGGGCTGAAACGGCATCCATGCGGCTCCGTCCATCGCCACGTTGTTGCGACCAGGCCCGCCCCACCCTTTGATCTGCGTCCCGCCGAGGAGGTAGCGAATGGCCGTGACCGGCCGCGACGTATCGTACGTCCGCTTCGCATCCCACGTCGCGATGCCGGCATCGAACACGGCGTTCGACAGGGCGAAGAACATTTTCGCGTCGTCGTCGAGGGAGTGCCGGTCCCGCTCGGCCACCCCCATCGCGAACACATGCCAGTGGCCCGGCGGCGTCTCCGAGGTTGGCCCATCGGCCCAGTACTCGGCAATCGCCTTCTGGCGGTCCGTCAGGTTCGCCGTCACGTCAACCACTTCCTGGAGTTGCACCAGATACTCGGGAGACCCGAACCGCTTGGGAGCGGGCGGCCGCAGCTGGTCGCCGCTGGTCATGGCGAACGGCCGGACCTTCCCCCAATGCGGCGCGATGAACTTCGGCGACACGGTCGCACCAGCCTGATTGACATACGTGAGCGGTCCCCACGACTCGGGAGAGGGCACGCTGGCGGCCAAGGTAGGCACCAACAACGACACCGCGGGGTTCTTGGCCACGTACCCGGTGTAATCGCCGTACGGCACCTTGTTGCCGGCGGCATCGGGCTGCGTGAGATCACCCAGCTGGTTGGAGCCGTCCAAGTGACGGTAATTCAGGAGCGCCTGCGCAGCGAGATGACCAATGCCTTCCGGGGTGGCGCGGTCCGTCGAGCGCGTGGCCGGGTTGTATCCGAGACTGGTCATTCGAGCGTCGAGCGCCGTCTTCTCGGTGGGGTAGAGGTCGAGCAACGTTTCCAGAGCGGCGTAACTCATCGCCTTCGCTTTGTTGCCGGCAGTGAACTCGTCAGCCGGTCGACGTAGCTCGGCGCCATACCGCGTGCCATTGGCCAGCGAGTCGTAGGCCGCCCACGCGTCGAACATGGCCGTGGACAGCATGGCCAGTGCGCGCGCCGTCATCGGCGGGCCGGGTTTGGTGATACGGATGGCCTCGACGCTCGCCTGATGCCACTGCAGCACGACATTGGCGCCGGCAGGCACCGGGGGACTGGTTTTCGTGACCTGCGGAGGAGTCACATCCGATTGGCAGGCAGCCAACAGGACCAGCGCGAGCGTGGCAATGGACTTCCGAGAGAACCTTGGACGAATCGGCATCTGTGCGCGTGAAAATCATGGACAGTGCCGAACGCTGGGAAAGCGCCTGTGAGTGATTTTCTCGGCAGAGGAACGCGAAAGGTGACGGGGGCACACATCGGGCGCAATGCGAAACGCCGCGTCAACGCCCTACAACGCCGCACTCAAGTAAAAGTCCGTCCGCCACTGCTTCAGCGGATACAACCCGCGCGAGAAGTCCACGCGAATCAATCCATCCAGCACGCCGATCCCAACGCCCGCCCCACGCTGCGGCTGCACTTTCGCAAAGGCCTCTCGGCTTCCCGCCCAGCCCACGTCAAAGAACCCCACGGGCCGGAAGAACCCTTGCTTCGTGCCAACTTCCGCACGGCCCAACCAGAACGCGTCGCCATCCTGCGTGCCGGCGATCTGTCCGCGCACCGTACGCACGCCGCCCACGAACCAGCCGCGCTGACGTGGCACGTCGCCCACCGAGCTACCGATCGCACCGCTCAGCGCCGTGGAGAACCAACCAACCACGCGCGTGGCCGTGCCTTCCACCGAGGCCCGTGCGTACTGAAACGTGCCCGTACCTGCTTCGCCGTTCAGCACCGTGGTCACGCGCAGCCCCTGCGACCGATCCAGCAACACCCGCGAATACATCCCCGACACACCGGTCACACTCAACCCTTCCGATTCGAAATTCCGACGGAACCGGCGATCGGCAATCAGCCGCGCCAACGAGAAGGTGTTTACCACATTGGTGTCGCCCGCCGTCCACTGCCGCTCGAGGAACAGCTTGTACTCCAACGCGCCACGACGGCGTTCACGACGCTCGCCCAACTCGGCGCCCATCGTGCGATAGTAGAACCCTTCGTCGCGCCCGTAGATGAACGCCGGCAAACTCGGACCGAGGCTCAGTCCCCCGCCCCACTCAGGGTTGGTGGCCGCCAGGCGATGATACACGGTGGCGGTCACAGTGCGTGCGCCGTTACTGCGTGCCAGACTCAGCTCACCGTTCGCGTGCAGATCAGCGTGTCCGATGCGCCCCACCGCATTCAGCGTGTAACCCGCCCCCAACACCTGCGACACACTCACGCCGGCCGAGAATCCCTCCACGCGGTTGAAGCGCAACAGGTCGGAGCCCACGCGAACGGTTGGCATCTGCGGCATCCACCCGGGCTGCAACGACATGTCGAGTGCCGACAACAGGGCGTCGCGACTCTTGAGGTCGAACAGCTCATCCTCAGACGCCACCGCCGGCGGGAGCGCCGGCGAGTTCGCGAGCTTTGCGGCATCGCACGGCATATCGTACGCCACACGCAGCGCGCCGTCGTACCGCGACTCCACGCGCGTGTAGGTGGAATCCTGTGCGCACAGGCGACGTCGCAGGCGTTCTGTCGCCGACAGCTTGAGGGTGTCAACGACGCCGCTACCGGTCGTGGCCTGCACCGCGCCGCCGCCGATGTTGATGCTGACCGCACCGCTGCCCACCAGCACGGTGGTATCACCCGCCACTCCGGCGCCAGACGCCGAATCCGCCGCGGTGCGCGCTCGGCGCGCCGCCGGGATCGCCGCCAGCGTAAAGTCGCCGTTCACTTCGTCGTAGGTGAATTTCTCGTCAATGCTGAACGGCGTGCGGATAAAGCCGATCTGCGCCGACGCCGTCGCGCTGTTGGCGCGCGGCAGCCAAAACTTGCCCTGATACAGTCCGTACTCCACCGTGATCGCGTCGAGCTTCGCCTTGGCGGGGCGAAAGGTCGCTTTCACCCACGCCGGCGGCTCGTCGTCTGCACCATTGTTGCTGGCCCGCGCCTTCACCGCCGGCGCGCGCAGAATGGAATCTTTCACGTACAGGTCACGCGGCATGCGCGCCCGTGCGATCGAATCGCGCAGGCGATCGGTTTCACGGCCCATGTTGGCATCGGCCACACTCTCGTCCGACGCCACGTCCCACAGCTCGATATCCACCGCCAGTCGATACGCCGCGCGTACCAGCTGACCACCGTCACGATCGAACCAGAACGAGCCCACGAACACCCGCCAGTCGGGGCGACGCGCCGTGATGCGCAACTCGCGCAGCTTGATCACCCGGCCACCATCGAGCGTGATGTCCACCGAGTCGCCCGTGGCATACGTGTAGTACGTCTCAGCGCCGTTCGCGAGCGGATGAATGACCTCACGCTCGTCGATGTCGCTCTTCACCACGCCGAAATTGCTGCTTGGAAACCAGAGCGACTCGCGCCCCGGGAAATACGGAATGGAGATGGCCCCGCTGAAGTCACCATTCGCGTTGCCACCCATCGGCACCGTCATGCGCGACCCGATGGGGCGCACGCGCACGCCAACATTACGTCGCCACGAGATCTCGGCCACGTTGTCCCCGCGGAACAACAGCTTCTCGAGCCCTAACCGCTTGGCGCCCATCCCCATCGAAATGCGCTGCGTGGCAGTCGCCTTGTAGGCCGTCAGCGCGCTGTCCTGCCGCACGCGTGCCTCACGGGCCCGTAGCAGAATGCGCTTCGCCTCGGGGTCGCTGAAGGCCGACGCGCTGGCCGAATCCGCCCGCAGGCGCCGCACCACGCTGTCGGGCGACAGTTGCCGTCGCGCCATCGAGCGGGCGTCGCGCGTGGCTTCCCGCGCGGCGGCCCTCTCCTCGGCCGTCAGCGTGTCGCGCTTGGCGGGCGGCGTGGGTCGCGCCTGACCGAATAACGCCCCGGGACGCGCGGCGGAGAGCAGGCTCAGCACCCCAACGAGGGCGACCACACGGAGCGAATTCGGAGAGCGCATGAGCCGGGGGAGCGGGATAAGGCGAGGATTTCACGTCAAGAACGCTGGTCGTAGTAACCATACGGGGGCCTGACCGAGCGGTTTCCCTGCCTGAAACGTAATTTCGGGGTTCGCCCGTCGTGTCCGGTTCGTTGCGGCCACGGGCGAGCTCTGTCCCAGATTCGCCGACCACCCTTGGGAGTCCGCCGTGCATCCGATCCGCTTTCGCGAGTGCTTTCGCTCTACCCGTTCCCTGATCGCCGGCCTCACGGCGTTCGCCGCCGTACCGGCGTCTGCGCCCGCGCTGCTGGCCCAGGGAGCCACCCCGCCGGCCACGGCGACCACGCCGGCGGCCGCCACGCC